>CAUTWT010000005.1:0-56735 GCA_963542525.1 uncultured Candidatus Saccharibacteria bacterium
TGTTTAATCCTGAATTTCATCAGGCTGTTCAATTTGACGAATCGACGGATGGCGACAAGGAAGTTGTTGCCGAGGAGCTTCGCGCTGGTTATACTTTGAACGGCTCAGTTATTCGCGACGCAATGGTAAAAGTTGCCCGTAAGTAATTTGATTAAGAAAAAACTATGTTTAGCACTCTTGACATGAGAGTGCTAATTATTTATACTGAGATAGTTGGCACTCGCCACGAAAGAGTGCTAGAATGAATATAAGATATGGACCAGATGTGATCATAACAGAAAGGGGAATCATATGGGTAAAATTATTGGTATTGACCTCGGTACAACCAACAGCGCATTTGCGTATATGCTAGCTGGAAAACCAGAGGTAATTTCTAACGCCGAAGGTAATCGCACTACGCCATCTGTAGTTGCGGTCAATAAAAAGGGCGAACGACTTGTCGGTCAAGTTGCTCAGCGTCAGCGTGTAACAAATCCAAAAAACACGATTTACGGTGTTAAGCGTTTGATTGGTCGTAAGTTTGACGACAAGGAAGTGCAAAAAGACTTGGATATCATGCCGTACAAGATTGTTAAAAAAGGTACTGGCGTGGCAGTCGAAATGGGAGATAAGAAATATACGCCAGAAGAAGTTTCAGCAATGATTCTTAGTAAGATCAAGTCTGACGCCGAAGCTTTCTTGGGTGAAAAAGTGACGGAAGCAGTGATTACAGTGCCGGCTTACTTTGACGATTCACAACGCCAAGCAACTAAGGATGCTGGTAAAATTGCTGGATTGGAAGTTAAGCGTATTATCAACGAACCAACAGCTGCGGCTTTGGCGTACGGTCTGGAGAAAGGCAAAAACGACGAAACTATCGTAGTGTTCGACCTTGGCGGTGGTACGTTTGACGTGTCTGTGCTGGAACTGGGTGACGGCGTGTTTGAGGTTAAAGCAACTAATGGTGATACACACCTTGGTGGTGAGGATTTCGACAACGCTATTGTTAACTACTTCTTGGACGACTTCAAATCAAAGGAGGGAATTGATCTTCGTAAAGATAATGCAGCGATGCAGCGCTTGAAGGATGAGGCTGAAAAAGCGAAGAAAGAATTGTCGACGGTTACTGAATATGAAGTCAACATTCCATTTATCACTGCTGATGCTGATGGTCCAAAGCACTTTGAGATGAGCTTGAGTCGTGCTAAGTTGGAAGACTTGGTTAAGGGTCTATTGGATCGCTTGGATGGTCCAGTAGAAAAGGCTTTGAAGGATGCCAAGCTTTCTAAGTCCGACATTAACAATGTAGTTATGGTTGGTGGAATGACTCGTATGCCAGCTGTAGTTGAGCGCGTAAAGAATTTCTTTGGAAAAGATCCAATGCAAGGCGTGAACCCAGATGAGGTTGTGGCTGTTGGTGCCGCAATCCAAGGCGGTGTCTTGGCTGGTGATGTTAAGGATGTGCTGCTTCTGGATGTGACTCCGCTTTCTCTTGGAATTGAGACGATGGGCGGTGTGTCGACGAAGTTGATTGACCGAAATACGACGATTCCAACAAGCAAGAGTGAGGTTTTCTCGACAGCTGCGGACAATCAGCCTCAGGTGGAAATTCACGTTCTTCAGGGTGAGCGCGAGTTTGCTAATGACAATAAGAGTTTGGGTCGTTTTGTGCTTGATGGTATTGCGCCAGCACCGCGCGGTGTGCCTCAAATTGAAGTTACCTTTAACATTGACGCCAACGGTATTCTTAACGTTACGGCCAAAGACAAGGGAACCGGTAAAGAGCAATCAATCACTATCCAAAACTCTGGCAATATGAGCAAGGAAGATCTTGAGAAGGCACAAAAAGAAGCCGAACTTCACGCGGACGAAGATAAGAAAAAGCGCGAAACTGTCGATACGAAGAATCAGCTTGAAAACGCTATTTATCAGGCAAAGAAAATGCCGGACGAATTCAAAGATAAGATTTCTGACGATGACAAGCAAGCGATTGAAAAGGCTGTCGAAGAGGCTGAAAAGCACAAAGATTCTGAAGATAAGGACGAATTGGATGCTGCAATTAAAGCCTTGAACGACGCGATTATGCCAATCGGGGCTAATATGTATCAACAATCAGCCGACGATAAAAAAGCTGACGAGGCTGGCGACAAAAAGTCTGATAAAGACGAGCCGGTCGAAGGTGAAATTGTCGACGAAAAATAAACCTAACGTATTTACAAAGAAGGCTGCTCGATAAAAAGAGTGGCCTTTTTTGAACTTAGCACTCTTGCACTGAGAGTGCTAAACGCGTATAATATATAGAGTATGAGCAAGCGTGATTATTATGAAATATTGGGCGTTCCAAAGACCGCTTCTGAAGATGAGATAAAAAAGGCTTTTCGTAAATTAGCAATTAAATACCATCCTGACAAACAGGGTGGCGACGAAGCTAAATTTAAGGAAATTAATGAAGCCTATGAAGTTTTGAAAGACAAGCAGAAGCGACAGCGTTATGATCAATTTGGTCATGCTGGCGTGGGTGGCGCGTCTGGTGGCGGTTTTTCCGGTAATCCGTTTGAAGGATTTGGTGGATTCGGCGGTCAAAACGTTCACTTTGATTTTGGTGACGGTGGACTAGGTGATATTTTTAGTCAATTCTTCGGTGGTGCAGCTGGCGGCTCTGGGAATGGTCGTTCACGTGGGCGTGATGTTGAAACTAGTGTAACACTAAGTTTTGAGGACGCGGTATTTGGTGTAGAAAAGAAAATTAGTTTAATGCTGGATGTTGAATGTGAGCATTGCCATGGTGATGGCGCCGAGCCTGGATTTGGAATGAAAACATGCCCAACCTGTAAGGGCGCGGGTCAGCAAACTCGAACGATGAATTCGCTGTTTGGGCAAATTCAGCAGGCGGTTGTTTGTGAAACTTGTCATGGTAAGGGGAAAGTTCCTGAGAAAGAATGTTCAGTTTGCCGAGGAAAAGGCACGACTCGCCAAAATCAGGATATCACTATTAAAATTCCGGCGGGGATTGATGATGGTGCGACAATTCGTCTGCGCGATCGTGGCGAAGCAGTTGCTGGTGGCAGTAGAGGTGATTTGTATGTTCACATTCGCGTTAAGGCACATAAAAAATTCACTCGTGAAGGCAATATTATTCTTAGCGAAGAACATATTTCTATGGTTGATGCGGCACTGGGAACGGAAATTGATGTGGAAACTGTGGACGGTGTGATAACGATGAAAATCCCGGCGGGCACTCAGAGTGGCACTGACTTCAAGTTGTCGGGTCATGGCGTGCCGCACCTACATAGTGAATCTCGTGGTCCGCATATTGTGGGTGTTATTGTTGATACGCCAACCAAATTGACTAAAAAGCAGAAGGAGCTTTTGGAGCAATTTAAGGGCGCGAAAAAACGAGGGCTGTTTTCTTAGTATATTTGTCGAGAAAAAATCCTGTGTTATACTGAAGCTAACATAAGAGGGATTGAAGGCATGGGATTAATTTTTCTGATAATAGTTATTATTGTAGTAATTAAGCTAATAAAATTATTACAGAGAGGTAATAGTCAGCCGTCTAATTATTCCGAAGATTATCGACAGGGATATTGGGATGGCGTGCGTGATGCGCAAAATGGATGCGCAAAAATTGAGAATGACAACGGTCAAGTGAGGCTTATCACCGAGAATCAAAGCGCCGCTTCACGGCTTGCGAATACGCCGTTAAATATCAGTAATAATGAGAATCTCGATAATATAATTCCTACTAGTATTTCCACATCTGAAGAGAGAGTAAATACGGTTGCTGTGCCTGTTGAGAATAATATTGAACGAGCATCACGTATTGGTGACAGGGAAAAGGAGAGAGGTCGTAAGACTACAATTAATATAGCGCTATATACGGCATCGCTACTTCTGACTGCGGGAATATTGCTTCTAGCTCAGGCAATTAATCTATCTATCCAACTTAGGTTTGGGTTGGTGTGGCTGTTTATTTTTATTTATTATATTATTGGTCAGATATTGTATGCTCGCTTGCCAATATTGAAATCTGCGTCGACGGCACTTATTGATACCGCCTTGGCAGCTGTACCAATTGGCGGTTGGACTATGAATTTACTTTTAGGTATTGACCCCGCATGGTGCTGGCTTATTACCTCTGTAATTGGTGCTGTTTTGTGTGTTGATGCTACGGTGAGATTGAATAGTAGACCTCTTGCTTATGTATCGCTACTATCGATGTTTACGATGACGACTAGTTTGCCGGCTGTTGTGCATGCGCAGCTGGTCTGGTATTACGTTGTAATGCTGCTATTTGGATGTTTGATGACTGTGGCTGCGTATTTTTCTAGTCGTCTTCCTCGTCAGTTTGTCGAACCGTTAAACGTTGTAAATCCGTTTATCGTGCCGATGACGATGTTTATCGCGCTTAGCTCATCGGTATATATGGGTACATTAGATATTAGCGTACTGTTATTCGCTAGCGTTGCATATTACTTTACGGTTGCTCTTGTTGAGAAGTCTAAAAAGATGCGTACCTATGAATTGACAACAGCTCGCATATTGTTAATGGTGATGGCTACTAGTTTCGCAATGTATTTATCTGACGATAATCAGTTGGTCGTAAGTGCGATTTTGGGGCTAGTGGCACTTGGAAATATAATCTGGTCCGCTGTATCAATGTATATTCAGAAACAGTACGATAGACATCATGAAATAGTATTGTGGGCTAGTTTTGTTGTGTCATTAAGTGCTCTGTTTGGCGTGATCGGTTCTGGAGATTCGCTACGAATGACGGTTGCCTTTACCTTTATTAGTGTTATTTCAGCAATTAGTCTTGCAATCCTTTTTTTGTTACGTCGTGTCCGCTTCGGTGTTATGGTTGTGATATCTGGAATTCTATTGGTGCCGATTGGTATAACACTATTCAATATCGATATAGCTATAGCACCACGCGTACAATATCTAATTTTTCTATTCATGACGCCACTGCCAGTTATTTGCCGATTGCTAATTTTGAAGCGTCCGAATATTAGTAAAAGTCAGGCTGCTTTAGTCTATGGCGCTGCATCAACTTGGCTATTAATGGCAATGTTTACTTCAGCGATGATAGCCACTTATGCGACAGAGGAAGCTCTGATGTGTCTATCGGGTGCGATAGCTATCGGCGCTGGCATTATGAGTGTGGCTGTATGGCGCGAAAAAGTTTATGAGTTTGTAGTTGGAGTCCATACCTCTTTAATGTTGTCGGTATTTTTGCTAGCTTTAGGTTTTGCAGTGTCTAGTGAAAACGTCTCTATTTTAATGGCGTGGATAAATGTGTCGTCGCTATTAATAGTAGAATGGCTTTATCATCGTCATGACAACACAGTCATCAAAAGTCGTGAGCTGTTTCTGCATTCTATTATTGGCGTAGCTATCGTTGTTGTGCTGTCGTCAATTCATCCGATAGTTTGGTTGCCGCTAGTGGTGTCACTATACTATGCGTTTTACCGATGTCGTAGAGAGGTTTATTTGGGCGGGGCATATATTATGACAATCATCTTTGTTTTATTATTTCTGCATTGGTTGAATATACCGTTTAATGACAATCTCACAATTGCCGCATGGGTGAGTCTAGTTGGTTTTGGGTCTTTGTACTGGCTGTTGCGAATGAATAGGCAATCGTCAATTATTAGTGATATGACGCTGTGTGCTGCTACAGTTCCAGCGATAGTGCTTCCAATAATTAATCTACTGGCAACATATGATTTGTCGTTCAAGATATTGGGGTGGCTAGCGGCTGTAGTAGCTCTTTATATGGCGGTACTTGCTAAACGAGATTGGCGAATAATGACAATAGCTGCACATCCGAGTCTAGTGTTGTTACTTTGCCTTATAGCTCAATGGTTTACTATTCCACTCGAATTCATGTCAGTCGTTGCCCTGGTTGTTTTTGCGGTGTTTTACGGCTTGGCTATTGCTGCGCGAATCAGAAAGATGTCGAGTCGTTGGTATTACTCTTCGTTCTATAGTGCCATCGGCTGGTCGGTAGTCTTATTGTCTATTACTACATCAGTTAGCGCTACTGTGGCGTCAGTGATTCTGGCAGCGCTGGTGTGGATAATTAACGGTATCGCCTTGGTGTTCGAAGGTATTCCTAAAAAGAATATTTTATATTTTGATTCAGGTGTGATCCTGATTTTGTGCGGCGTTTTATTTACTATTAAAAACCTAGACCTGCCTGTTCACGCTATCACAATACCATATTTGTGGTCAGCGGCAATTCTTTCGGGAGCGGTGATGTCGTGGCGTTGGTTGGGGTATATTCATAAGTCTACGATAATACACCTAGTACTGGCTCTCTCTGTGTTTAGCCTGCCGACTCTCATCCTGGCGTTCGCGGGAGACAGCGTTATGGAAATATTATTCCTAATAGAGCATTCATTGATGGTCGTTGTGGGGCTGGTACTTAACAAACGAATGATTACGACCTGGGGTGCTGTATGTGTGACATTAGCTTTGATATATCTATTGTCGGGATACACTTATGTATTAGCTATTTTGGCTGGTATATCTATCATTGTAGCGGTGATAATTGTGGTAGCGAGAGCTCAAAGAAGCAAAAGGCAAGATATTGCAAAAAGATAGTTTTTATGCCATAATATTGACGTATGAAAGAAAAAGCCATTATTGGGTCGACTGAGTTTGTAGATTTTGGTAAGCGAGCGCAAAAAGTCCCAGCTAAAATTGATACGGGCGCCGATTCCAGTGCGGTTTGGGCAAGCAATATTCGCATTGATAAAGATGGGGTGTTGAAATTTTCTCTATTTGGCAAGGGTTCGCCGTATTATAATGGTAAGGTATTTAAGAGAACTGATTATTCTGTAGCCAGCGTGCGCTCCGCAATGGGTCAAAATCAGATTCGTTATAGAACGCATTTTCGGGTGAAGCTTGGCGGGCGAAAAATTAAAATGCTGATGAATCTATCCGATCGGTCAAAGAATGAATTTCCGGTGTTAATTGGAAGACGGTCAATTTCTGGAAAATTCCTAGTGGACGTATCAAGAAAAAATGTTCGCAGGAAAAAACCGTCCGTAACTGCTAGTCTTAATGAAGAAGTAAAATTGAATCCATACGAATTTTATAAAAAATATCATCAGAAAGGTGAAGAAAAGTAATGCGAATTGCAATCTTATCCAACGGCAACATTAATTATTCGACGCTTCGCCTGAAAGAAGAGGCTGAAAAGCGCGGTCATCAAGTTAAGGTTATTAAGTATAAAAACTGCTACGTTTCAATTGATGAAAAGCATCCGACGGTCATCTACAAAGGTAAGGAAATTGGTGAATTTGACGTGGTAATTCCGCGAATCGCGAGCCATATGACAAAGTATGGAACAGCGGTTTTGCGTCAATTGGAGATGATGTATCCGAAGGCGTTTTTCATGAATCGCTCGATTGCAATTACTAGGGCGCGAGACAAATTGCGCTCAACGCAGTTATTGGTAAAAGCTGGAGTGTCGATCCCGAAGACGGTCTTTTCCCGAAACGCAACTGACATTGATTCGCTCATTGAAGAGATTGGTGGTATGCCGGCGATTATTAAGTTGGCGCGTGGCACGCACGGAAATGGTGTGGTTCTGGCGGAAACTAAAAAGGCTGCCAAGTCGGTTCTGCAGGCGTTTTATTTGACCAACTCGGACGGCACGAACGTGCTGCTTCAGGAGTTTATTAGAGAGTCGGCTGGTGTCGATATTCGTGCGTTTGTGGTTGGTAGTCAAGTGGTGGCTAGTATGAAGCGTCAGAGTTTGGACGATGATTTTCGCAGTAATTTACACAAGGGCGGCGAAGGAACTAGCATAAAATTGACAGATTCTGAACGTAAAATGTGTGTGAAAGCTGCTAAGGCAATGGGATTAACGGTTGCTGGAGTTGATTTCATGAGATCAAGTCGTGGTGCTTTGGTGCTGGAAGTTAATGCTAGTCCAGGGTTTGGAATTGAGAAAATTACTCGTCGAAATGTGGCTGGAAAGATAATCGAATACATCGATCGAAACGCCAAGCGTGGCAATAAGAAAGATAAAATCGGTGCTTAAGCATAAACTTGTTATAATAGGTTTATGGACGAGCCTCGTCACTCGACAGTAACTCAGACTGTCATCAAATGGATATTTATCTGCGGTATGCTGATGGTTATTGGTGGGGCAATTTTTTATGCTTTTCGAACGGTTTCGCCAAAAACGGAAATGATTTACCTGAATAAGACTATGCTTCGGGTGGAAATTGCTAATGATGAAGAATCGCAGCGGAAAGGCTTATCTGGAAGGCTGGGAATTGATGAGAATTATGCCATGCTATTTGTCTTTGATCATAACGATCGTCATAAAATGTGGATGAAAGATATGAAATTTTCGGTTGATATGATTTGGATTAATGATAAAAAGCGCGTCGTCTACATAAAGCATAACGTCAAGCCAGATGCTGAGCCGCATGAAAAATATGCGCCACCAGTTCCCGCAAAGTATGTGTTGGAGGTGAAGGCAGGAGTTGCTAAGCAGGCGAGCGCTACGGTTGGGTCACCGGTAAAATTTGATTTGGAGGAGGATAAATGAGTGTGATAATTTTATTTGGAGCAATTTTAGTAACAGTTTTTGCGGTTGCATTTGTTTCATCTCGAAGATTTGGTCCATTGGCGTTGTCGTTGGCGACGGGATTTTTACTATCAGAATGGTGGGGCGGCTGGTTGACGGGGGTGTTGGACGGCTTGAAATTGGAAACTGGTTTATTGCCAAATGGTGTAATTTCGGGATTAGTCTTAACGTTGATTCCGTTAATTATGCTTCTTTTAAGCGGTCCGAGATATCAGAAAAAACATGAGAGAATTGTCTCAGCGGTGGGAATCGCGTTTTTGACAGCGGCGTTATTGGTTATTCCTCTGGGAAAATATATATCATTAGACGGACAGGCGCTGGAGTTGTATAAGATTTTCGCGAATAATTGGCGATATGTGGCCACGTTTGGTCTGGTGTATGGTCTAATTGACATTTTTTCACTACACACTGGCGGACATAAACTCGCTAAGCATTGACCTTTGTGTTGGTTTGTGCTAGGATGAAGAAAGCGGATATTCCGAATGGGTCCATAGCTCAGTTGGTCAGAGCACCTGCCTTTTAAGCAGGGTGTCCCGGGTTCAAGCCCCGGTGGACCCTCCAAATTTGATGAAATCGACTCCCTTGGTGGAGTCTTTTTTATGGCTTCGGATCCAGATATACTTTAAGTATGAATAGTTGGCTATTTGAGAAGCTGCATATTTCTTGGATGATGGCGGCGTGGTGCCTCGGTCTGACAATTGGCGTAATTTCTATTCATTACATACCGCGGTCGTTTGCGGCGAACTCATTATTTTTATTGGTCGGGCTGGCTATTTTCGTAATTGTGGCAATTTGGCGCTGGCGAATTTTAGTTATTTTAGCAATTATTTCTGGAGTTTTGATTGGTCTTTGGCGCGGTGAAATCGGCAGAAAAGGCGTGGAGGTTTATGATTCGTTAATCGGAAAAGTCGCAATTATCCAGGGTCAAGTTTTGGAGGATCCTGATCTCGATAAAAATAGTCAAACGGTTCTTAGATTGGGCAATTTGCAGATGAATAATGAAAAATTGCCGGGACAAATTTGGGTGACGACGCCAGATAAAAACTCAATTAAGCGCAGTGATATTGTGAGAGTTAAGGGTAAAATGACGGCGGGATTTGGGGCTTTTTTAGCAAGCGTATATCGGGCGAAAATTATTAGTGCCGAAAGACCAGTTCCGGGTGATGTGGCGGTGGGGGTTCGCGATTGGTTTGCGGGGCGGGTTCGCGAGCATATTCCGGAATCAGAGTCCGCGTTGGGGCTGGGATTTTTATTGGGCTTAAGGCGTGCTATGCCAACTGAGCTAAGTGACAATTTGAAAATTGCCGGATTAACGCATATCGTGGTGGCGAGCGGCTATAATTTAACAATTTTAGTTCGTTTAGCGCGACGATTATTCGCCAAGCGATCAAAATATTTAGCGATGCTCAGCGCGGCTGTTATGATAATTGGTTTTATGGCGGTGACTGGATTAAGTCCTAGTATGTCGAGGGCTGGCTTGGTGGCGGGACTGAGTTTGGCAGCGTGGTATTATGGTCGGACAATTCATCCGCTGGTTCTACTTCCTGTGTCGGCGGCAATCACGCTATTGATAAATCCACAATTTGGTTGGGGCGATTTGGGCTGGCAATTAAGCTTTGCTTCGTTTGCGGGAGTAATTATGTTGGCGCCGCTTTTACACTCTTACTTTTTCGGCAATAAAGAGCCGGGCGCGTTTCGGCAGATTTTAATTGAAACTTTGTCGGCGCAAATTATGACGTTGCCGCTACTTATGATGAGTTTTGGTGTTATTAGTAATGTGGCGTTAATTGCGAATATGCTGATTTTGCCGTTTGTGCCGCTAGCGATGCTGCTGACGTTTATGTCGGGCGTGCTGGTTTTTGTGCCGATGATTGGCGCGTTGATTGCAATTCCGACGACGTGGCTACTTGGCTATATGATTCGAGTCACCAATTGGACTGCTGGATTTGAATGGGCTCAAATGGAAGTTAGCATTAATTTGTGGCAGTGTGCGGTTTTATATGTGGCGCTAATTTTGGCAATGATTTGGATGAAAAAGCAAACTAAATTGGATCTCGCCAAGATAAATATTGTGGAGTAGTGTATAATAGTAACAGATTGAAATAGCAAATAACTTTAGGAGAAATTATGTCAGGACACAGTAAATGGGCTACAACTCACCGACAAAAAGCGATTGTTGACGCTAAGCGTGGCGCGATTTTTACGAAATTGGGTAATCAAATTGCTATTGCGGCACGTGGCGGCACAGACCCAGCGCTAAACTCAAGTTTGGCGATGGCAATTGAAAAAGCTAAGGCTGCAAATATGCCTAGTGCAAACATCCAGCGAGCAATTGACCGAGTGGCGGATAAGAGCGCGGCGGCTTTGGAGGAAATTGCTTACGAGGGTTATGGTCCTGGCGGCGTGGGTGTTATTATTGAAACGGCGACAGATAATCGTAATCGAACATTGCCAGAGGTAAAAACTGCGTTGGTTAAAAATGGCGGGCGAATTGCCGATGCTGGTAGTGTGATGTTCCAATTTACGCGCAAAGGCGTCATTACTATCGAAGGCAGCGGGGAAGATTTGTTGCTAGCGGTTTTGGACGCTGGCGCTGAAGATGCCGTCGAAGAAGATGGTGAGATTATCGTGTATACGGAGTTGAAAGATTTGGCGAGCGTGCGGAATAGATTGGTTGAGCAAGGCTTGAAGGTTAAAGATGCGGAACTGCGATATATTGCCAATACGCCGATAGAAATTGCCGACATGGAAACTGCGCAGAAATTGATGAAAATGATTGATGCGTTGGACGATTTGGATGACGTTGTGAATGTTCATACTAACGCGGATATCACAGCGGAATAAAATCATCGCTTTAAGGAATCGCTCCTTTTTCTGGGGCGATTTTTAATTTGACAAAAAGTACGCTAAACTAAAGATGATTAACCATAAGCAAGGAGCGAGCATGAAGTATTTGCGTAACACACTACTTATGATACTAGCCGTGGCACTAATAATGCCGTCGCCGTTGGTTTTGGCGGAAGGCGTTTCAGGTGCTACTCAAGAGTCGAAAATTGATGACGTTCAGACTGTTGATAATAGTCTTAAATCGGCTGAGGAAGCGAAAGAGTCAGTTGTTGATAAGGAACAGATCGATAGCAATTCGCCTTCTCAATCAAGTGAAAATCCCGAGACTCCAACAGAGAATTCGTCTACAAATAGTCCGAGTGAAAATCCTGCCACCAATGAATCTTCAAAATCCGAACCAAACCCCGAATCTGAGTCGCCAAAAATAGATAATTCAGATGAGAGAGCAGAAGAAAATGCTCCGATATTAATTTCAAAGATTAGTCAGGATAAAAAATATGTTGAGATATATAATCCGACAAATCAGAATGTTAATTTGGCTGGTTGGAAAATAGAGTATTACGCTGGATCTGGTGCTAAAACCGTTGGAAAAATTTTCAAAGATGAAGTAATCTTAGCGAACGGATTTTTGGTTTTGTCGAACGATAAGATATCGGCAGATGTCATAAAGTTTGATAATAATTTAGGTTTGGCTCAGAGCGATGGATCGGTCGTGTTGTCGCGTTCGGACGGGTCGGTCGCAGATACTGTCGGCTGGGGAAATAATTCAAAGTCTGCGGGTTCGCCAATTAAAGGCGGTGTGAAAATTGTTTGGCGCTGTTTTGTTGATGGAAATATTATTGATTCGAAAAATAATTACACTGATTTTTTATCGAGTAAAGGTTCTGGCAGTCAAGAAATTGCGCCGTATTCACGACCAAATTGCAAAACCCCAGATTCCAAATCTGAGCCTCCAAAGGAGCTTAATAAATGCGAAGGTTTGAAGCTAAGTGAAATTGCGTCGAATATTGATGAACAGTTTATTGAGATTATCAATTCTGGTGAAAAAACCGTCATTACGACAGGCTGTAAATTGACGGTTGGCGATGCTGGCGTTCGTGAAAATATTGGTGACATCGAATTAAATCCTGGTGAATTTTTAACGATCAAAATAAAAAATACGAAGCTGAAATTACCAAAAACAAAAGGGAAAGTTTATTTATTAGACGAGTCTGGCTCGAAAATTGACATCGCTGGATATAACAATATGCCAAAAGGCGCCTCGTGGAGTTTGGTTGATGATGAGTGGATGCAAACGTTTATGATAACTGAAAATTCTGAGAATATCTTTAAGGAATATTTGGATTGTCAGAATGGTTACGAGCGAAATGCGCTGGGTAGATGTGTGAAAATTGCCACCCCGCCCGTTGAAAGCCCTTGTCCTGTTGGTCAATATCGCCATCCAGAAACTCGCCGTTGTCGAAAAATTGAAGCGGTAAAAACTATTACGCCCTGTAAAGATGGCTATTATCGTAGTGAAGAAACTGGCAGATGTCGATCTATCGCATCGGCCGCGGCAAAAACTTTGAAGCCTTGCCCAGAAGGTCAATTCCGCAATTCAGCTACGGGTCGATGTAAGAAAATTGCTTCCACTGATGATATAGCAAAAGAATGTCCAGAAGGATTTGAGCGTAATCCGCAAACTAAGCGATGTCGAAAGATAAAATCTGCAAATATGCCTACTGTTGGTTCGGCGGCTGCTGAAGTTAAGCAAGTCGCTGGTGCTACTTGGGGCTGGTGGGTGTTTGGCGGCGTGAGTTTACTGGCTGTCGGTTATGGCGTATGGCAATGGCGATGGGAAATTTCGCAATTTGTACGAAAAATCCGCGAAAGCATTAAATCCGCAAGCGGTAAATAATTGCTATAATAAAGATATGAGAATTATCGGGATTGACCCGGGAACGGGAATTTTGGGGTTTGGTGTGATTGATTTTTCTCGTGGCAAGTTCAAGATGGTTACGGCGGGAGTTGTGACGACGCCGGCACATACGCCAATTGATGAAAGGCTTGAAGATATTTTTGATAGTCTGACAGAGATTATTGCCGAAACAAATCCTGATGTTATGTCGATTGAAAAGTTATTTTTTGCGCGCAATGTTACGACGGCGATTTCTGTGGCGGAGGCGCGCGGCGTGGCGATGTTGACTGGACGAAAAGCCGGAATACCGATTGCTGAATATACACCACTACAAATAAAACAAACTTTGACCGGCTATGGCAAGGCTGACAAAAAGCAGGTCCAGGAAATGGTGCGACTTAATTTGGGTTTGAAAGATGTTCCGAAGCCGGATGACTGCGCGGATGCTTTGGCTGCAGCAATTACACACGCGGCGATGAATCGGGTATAATTGAAATATGATTGCACATGTTTTTGGAAAAGTTGCTGAGAAGTTTAACGGCTCATTGGTCATTGATGTTCACGGTGTTGGATATGAGGTTAGCGTGGCGACTAATGATTTTGACGCGGTAATATTAGACCAAGAAGTAAAACTTTACACTTATCATCACGTGCGCGAACAGTCTGAGGAATTGTTTGGGTTTTCTAGCCTAGCGGCGAAAAAGTTATTTGAAATGCTAATCACGGTTCAGGGGGTTGGTCCGAAGGCTGCGCTGTCTATTTTGAGCTTGGGTGATGCTGAGCAAGTGCGCAACGCTATTGCTAATGCTGACAGTGGTTTTGTGCAAAAGGCTACTGGCGTCGGCAAAAAAACCGCCGAGCGAGTGGTGGTCGATTTGAGCGATAAGGTTGGTCTGCCGACTCATTATGGTCGAGCGGAAACTCCATTGCAGACTGAATTAAACACTTCTGATGAGGCTTTGGAGGCGTTGATGGCTTTGGGTTATACATTAGCAGATGCAACTAAGGCACTTGAAAACGTCGATGTCAATTTACCAACAGCTCAGCGAGTAACTGAGGCGCTGAAGAAATAAAAAGGACGCTAAAATGGCGCCCTTTTAAAGAATAGGTAAATTTTCTAAGGCTCAATGACTATCTTTTTATTTGACCAAAATGAAGGCTGGTAGTGAATTTTAATCGTGGAATCTTTCGCGACTTCAAAAATAACAGAACCTTCTTTTTTGCCGTTGACTGCTAGGTCGCCAGACCCTAGGTTGTCGCTTGCAGTGAAGGCTGTAGCGCTCGGTCCTTCAATAGCGCCATTTGTGTCCTCAATTTTCCAATCAAATGTATTGAAAGACAATTCACTATTTGATTTGTTGACGATTGAAACATTTGCTTTAACATATTCTTTGCCGTCACCAGCTTTAATGAACTGGTTGCCAGAATTCCAATTTCGTTCAATCGACTTGATTGTTACTTCTTTGCCGTCGAAAGCGATAGTTTCGCCGACTTTGAAAGTAGTTTTTTCGGTTGGTTTATTTTCCGAAGTAGCGTTATTATTGTTTGTATTGACGACAGTGGCTTTGTTCTGTTGCGATGCGCTGGATACTCCAATCACAATAATAACAATAATTACCCAAAACCACACCTTCTTAAAAATTGGTTTTTTCTCGCTTGTATTCATCATCTCCTCCTATGAGATTTGCTGCCCAATAAAAAGGACAGCCGTTAAATTTGGCTGTCTACACCTAGAACGTAGAGTTTACGCTCGAATAACGGCTGCCCATTATATGCGTAAACAATACGTTTGAAACGTTGAGTTCTAGATGTAGACAATTCTATTGTACTATAAATGTTATAATTAGTTTATGGCAATTGAAAGAATAGTTGATACAAGTTCGCATGATGACGATTCTGAAGAGCAGCGAATTGAGGTGAGTCTGCGTCCGCAGAGTTTTGCTGAATATGTTGGTCAGGAAAGATTAAAACGTAATTTGCGCTTGGCGATTGATGCGGCTAAAAAGCGCGGCGAGCCGTTGGATCACGTATTATTATATGGTCCGCCGGGGCTTGGTAAAACAACTATGGCGACGGTGATTGCTAATGAAATGGGCACGAATTTGCGAATTACCAGCGGTCCGGCTATTGAAAAAGCGGGCGATTTGGCGTCGATTCTGACTAATTTGTCGGACGGTGATATTCTGTTTATCGATGAGATTCATCGGTTGGGGCGATCAGTGGAGGAAATTTTGTACTCCGCAATGGAAGATTTTAAGCTGGATATTGTGATTGGAAAAGGTCCGGCGGCGCGATCAATTCGATTGGATTTACCGCGATTTACAGTGATTGGCGCGACGACACGCACCGGAAGTTTGGCGGCGCCTTTGCGTGATAGGTTCGGGCATATTTATCGTTTGGAATTTTACACGCCAGAGGATATTGCGAAAATTGTGACGCGTAGTGCGAAGATTTTGGAGTCGTCAATTCGAAGTGAAGCGGCGGATCTATTATCGACGCGAGCACGCTTGACGCCGCGTATTGCCAATAGGCTTCTTAAGCGCGTGCGTGATTACGCCGACGTGAATGGTGATGGAATAATTGATGTAAAAACTACAACCAACGCTTTGGAGATGCTGGAAGTGGATGAACTGGGATTGGATCCGGCTGATCGTAATTTATTACAATCGATTCTGGAAAATTATGGCGATAATCCTGTTGGATTAACAACAATTGCAGCGCTGACTGGTGACGAAGCGACGACAATTGAGGATTTTTATGAACCATATTTGCTACAAATTGGTTTTATTGAGCGCACACCGCGTGGTCGTCGAGTGACAATTAAGGCAAAGCGGCATTTGGGAAAATAATTATCGTATTCTTCGGCTTTTTGTGCTTTAATAAAACCAGACAAACTTAACTAGGAGCCGCCATGGGCAAAAAACAAGACTATCTTAAGTTCTGTCATGTTATAATATAGGCATGAATCCACAAACATCCTCGTCAGAAGATTTAACGCAGCCTGTTGCGTACGATGCTGATGGTCGACCACTGTACCATCATCCACCACAGACTGGTCGTCCAGCTTCGGTTGTAGCGCAGACGAATTCTTATGTGACGGCAAGACCAGAAATTATTGATGGGGAGAATTTTGATCCGCGATTGCGTAGTCAATATGCTAATGAACCGCAAGTCGTACATGTTGCCAGGGATATTGACCCGAAGCCATTTACTATTAGCGACGATCTGAAACAAAAGCATGAAAAATCAGTTCAACAATACCCGAATCTCAATTTGAGCGAAGGCGAATATATTATTTTGGATATTAAGCGCCATCCGATTGGTATGCTTATTCCAACAGGAATTTCGGTTTTCTTGGTGGTGATGATTATGGTGTTTGTGATGTTTTATCCGTCAATTGCTCGTGACGCAATTATCTCGCCGATGCCTTCACTGACCGATGTGTTTGGCGTGGCAATGTTGCTTATTGGGATAGTGGCGCTTGGTGGTGCGGTGTCTTTGTGGATATATTTGCAGAATCATTTTTACATGACGAATGAAAGTGTGATTCAGGAAATCCAGGGTAGTTTATTTTATCGGCACGAGCAAACGGTGAGCTTGGGCAGTATTGAGGATGCAAGCTTCCTCCAATCAGGCATTATTCAGACTCTTTTCAATTATGGCACGATTCGTCTCAGCACCGAAGGTGAAGAAACGACGTATATATTCCATTTTGTGGCAAATCCACGCAAGCAAATTGCGATAATCAATAATGCCATTGAAGATTTTAAGAATGGCCGTCCTGTTTGTGATGATTAGCTAATTATTTATGGCGACTTTCTTTTACGTAGTCGTCTTCATCGACAAGCGTCGCAACGAGTTTATATGACTTACACTTTCCGTCATTGCAATTTGAAGATTCATAACGATAACTGCTGTCTTTTTCGCCAATTTTCTTACCTTGCGGATCTTTTAACAACGCGGGATCCATAGTCGAAAGCGTGCCTTCTTCTAACTTCTCTGGGTAATAGCCATTTTTAACGTAAAAACCTTCTTCCAGGCTATAGTGCATAGCGTTAATCGCGGTGCGTTTTTTGGCGTTGTTTGATTCGTTGGTCAATTTTGTATATTGTGAAAAACCTAAGATTGCGATGATAATCAAGAAAGTCGCTACAACCAAAAGTTCAATAATAGTGAAACCGTTTCGCTTATTCATGAATGTAATTATAGCAAATCTTGCGACAAATCGGTATAATAAAGGAAGTAACTAAGGAGGGAATGCTATGGCAAAATCAGACAGTAAAACAGTAAATCCAGAAAAGTCAAGTCAGGCATCGGATAAAAAAGTTGATGAAGGTAAGCTTAAGGCGCTTGGTCTAGCAATGGATCAAATCACCAAGCAATTTGGCGATGGATCAATTATGAAATTGGGCGAGGCTCATAAAGTCGATGTTGAAGTAATTCCTTCTGGTGCTTTGAGTTTGGATTTGGCGCTCGGTGGCGGATATCCAAAAGGTCGTATCATAGAAATTTATGGTCCAGAAAGTTCAGGTAAGACGACGCTAACGCTTCACGCTATTGCAGAAATTCAGAAGCAGGGCGGAACGGCGGCGTTTATTGATGCTGAGCACGCCCTTGATCCAGCATACGCCAAGCGTCTAGGTGTGGATACGGAAAATTTGTTGGTTTCTCAGCCAGATAACGGCGAGCAAGCACTGGAAATTACGGAGACGTTGGTTCGTTCTAACGCGGTGGATTTGGTGATAGTTGACTCGGTGGCTGCCTTGACACCACAGGCTGAAATTGATGGCGATATGGGTGATTCTCATATGGGTCTTCAGGCTCGATTGATGAGTCAGGCTCTACGTAAATTGACGGGAATTATCAATAAGTCAAAAGCCACGGTAATCTTTATCAATCAGATTCGTATGAAAATTGGCGTGATGTTTGGCAATCCTGAAACGACAACTGGCGGTAATGCGTTGAAGTTTTATGCATCGCAGCGAATTGACATCCGTCGAATTGGTCAGATCAAAGTTGGCGATGATATTATCGGTAACCGCACAAAAATTAAGGTTGTGAAAAATAAGATTGCACCGCCGTTCCGCGTGGCTGAATTTGACATTATGTACAACGAGGGAATTAGTAAAACTGGCGATATTCTGGACTTGGCGGCAACGCACGGTATAGTTGAAAAGTCGGGTGCGTTTTATAAATATAACGGCGAAACGATTGGTCAAGGGCGCGACAAGACGAAGAATTATTTGAAGGAAAATCCTGAGGTTTTGGCGGAAATTGATCAGAAAGTACGTGACAAAGTGAAGGAGGAGGAAAAGTAATGCGAGCAGTAGAGTCCAGATATTCAGCCGAACACCACATGGCGTCAGTTAATCTTATTTTTGATAACGAGCAGACTGCTTACATTCGAGAACTGTCGGAAAAAATGAATCTTGATTTCGGTGAGTTTATTCCGCACGCAACGCTGATCAATGTGACTGAGCAGGATATACCGCGTCTCAAGTTAGCTGCCGCTGCGTTGCCGTCTCTAGATAAACTAGTGCTTGACGGCGTCAACTTTTTGCCAGATGAAGCTGGTAATTGTGTTTGTGTTGAGTTGCGCGTACAGAAAACCTCCTGGATGGTTGAAGTACGTCGGAAGTTGCTTGAAATACTGGACGACATTCATCCAGGGCTGGATATCGATGGATTTCGTCCACACATTACGCTTGGCATTGTCGAGGCTGGTACGCTTGGCGATGTCGATATGAGTGCCATTCCGCGCCAACTGCCGGTTATTACTAAGCCGCGTGCTGCTGCTTGTTACAACGGCGTACATGGCAAAGTGGTTGAGGTGGTCGAATAGTCCACTAGTAGTTACGTATAGTTTTAGCGTTATAATAGTTTTATGAAAATCACCGATATTTCTCTTCAGGCTCGTGATAAAAATCGTGTCAATGTAAGTGTTGACGGGAGATATCGTTTTAGCTTGGATGTATTCCAGGTCGGCGAGCTAGGTATTAAGATTGGTCGCGAATATACGGAAGAGGAAATTTCGAAACTAGAAGACGATAGCCAGTTTGGCAAGTTGTATGCTAGGTCTATAGAATACTGCTTAATGCGTCCGCGAGCTATCAAAGAAGTGCGCGATTATCTGCGTCGGAAAACGCTAGCGACTCGTCGACGTTCGGCGAAAACTGGAAAAATTATTGAACGTCCCGGAGTGAAGCCGGAGATTACTGAGCGTGTCTTGGGTCGTCTTATTGAGAAAAAATATTTGGACGATGAAAAATTTGCTCGATTTTGGTTTGAGCAGCGGTTCATGAAAAAAGGCGCCAGTATTCGTCGTTTGAAATTGGAACTGGCGCAAAAGGGAATTGATAATACAACGATTGAGTCGTTAGTTAAAGAGAATATTCGCTCTGATGACGAGGAACTGCGGAAGGTTATTGCTAAAAAACGTTATCGATATAGTGACCAACAGAAGTTTATGCAATATTTGGCTAGGCAGGGTTTTTCTTACGACGACATTAAGAAGGCTCTTGAAAACCCAAAAGATTAATCAACTTTTGTAGATTCTGGCTGTGGACGAGGCTGCTTGCGGAATGGGTTTTCGTATGAATTTATCTGCGGAATAGGTGTTTTTTCGGTTACGTGTGAGATGGTTGCTGATTTTACAACAATTTTATCGTCGGTTACTTTTATAATCTGAGAACGATGAATAAGTAGTTCTGTGTCGCCAAAACTTTTCAAGAACGGTCGCCGAATTCGGAGTTGTTGTATAATAAAATTCCCAGCCGCCAGTGTGTATCCGATAACTTTTCCGATTTTCTTATTTTTCTCATCAATAACCAACTTGTCTTTTAATGTAAAATTGATGTCATAAATTTCTTTTATAGTAATCACATCATCAATGCCGATAATCTCGTCGGTTGAATCGATAATCATACCGAGCGGTCCAATTTCTCTGACGTCATCAATGCGAAGCAGGCTAGGATGTTGGTCTAAAAGCCGTCCTTCAAGTTCATATGCGATTATAGATAGATTCTTCGGATTGATAATTTCCCGCGATGTTCGCGCCAGTTCAGAGCCCGTCTGAAGACTCATGACGGGAATATCAAGGAAACGATCTGCGGATATAAGCATAACTATATTATAAACGGTTGTGTTCTATTCGGCAAACGGATTGGAGCGACCAGCTGGCAGATTAAATGAGTCGTTTGCTGAAGTTGACGGTCGGAAGTCTTTAATAATTTGCATGGTTTTTTTGTCAAAACTTATTGATGCGGTTTGTGGTTCTTCGGTAGGAACTGCTAAAAGTCCGCTCAAAAGAAATATCGCGATTGCTACGCCTCCGATTACAGCAATGCTATATATTATCACATGAAATCGCCATAGGAATTTGGACAGTGATTTTACGATTGGTTCGAGTTGTTCTGATATTGATGGGCTCATCGTGTATAAACCTTTACTTCAAGTGATTGGATTGATATTTCATGATTATTTGCGCCTCTGGAAATTGACACACCTGAAAGCTGCATTCGAGTGACATTTTTTTCAATAAGACTAAGGAAATGTAGGAATTTCGTGTAATCTATATGATCTCCCAATTGAATTGATACAAAAGTACTTTTCACTCCGGCAGGGCTAGCGGATGTTTGTTTGCTAGGTGTCGTTGTCTTAGTGGAAGTTGTTGGTTCGTTCTGGAAAGTGAAAGACTTAATCGGAATGCCGGCGCGGTCGGCGTAGGTGTTTAAATCCTGAATAATCTGATTCTGGTATTGATAAAGTTTCGATTCTGAGACGATATTCCTTGCTTTTTTAACTGTGTCGGAATTGCGATCGAGCTGAGATTTTGATGCTAGCAAACTTTGTATTTTTGCATCAACTGCAATTGCTTCTGTTTGCATTTTCCCAACTTCTTCTGATGTTTTACTTAAGAATGAATAGGCGAAAATAACTAGTCCTACCATTGCTGATAATATAATGAGCAATAATAACGACAAGATGATTCGCGCAATACTGGCATTTAGAACTTTTTTCATTGCTTTAATACCTCTGGCTTTGGTGTAACGCTAATTGTTATAGTAATTGGATAATCTGCAGGCTTGTCTGATGATTGGTTGCCGCCGCTATAAACAACGGTCTCCAGGTGAACGTCACTAAATATCTCTGATTTTTCTAAGCTAGTTTTTATTCGGATGGCGTCATCCTTATTCTTTCCAAGAGCTGTTAATGACAATGGTTTATCTAGCGCTGAAGTGTCTAGTGTCAGAGAGTCTAAGACCATGCCTGACGGTATATATTGTGCAATTTTTGGGATAATTGTAGAGTAATGAGCTTCGCTATTAATGATTACTTTAGCTGAATCAAGGTCTTTCTTAAACTCGCTAACTTCTTTTTGCGTCGATTGGTATTGAGCAAGCTTAGCATTTCCTTCGTCGATGTTAGCTTGAGCTGAGGTGCGGCTATTTTCTAAGAATAGATAAAATCCGCCAATAGTTAAGAATAGCAAGCCTGCAAATATCAATGATATGATGCAATACCGTCTTAAGATGACATTTACCCGTCCGGCGCTGATTTGCTTTTTTTCTTGAGGAGGGAGAAGGTTAATCATAAATATCCTCCTGCTTGATTAAGGCTAGTCCTGCAACTGGTGATAGCTGAGAGCGAAGCTGTTTTGCTGGCTGCTCTAGTCCATCGAAATTCAGCATTTGCCACGGACTTGCTACGCGTGTTGGCATTAATAATTCGTTTGTGAAAAAATCACCAATTCCTGGCAAATTACCGCCACCGCCAACTATGAGAATTTGCTCGATTTTCTTCTCATCAGGGAAGCGGTCTGTGTAATATCGCATAACGCGCTTAACTTCGTTGGTCATTTTTTCCAAACTTGGGCGCAAGGCTCCTGCGATTCTGGCTTGCCTTGGGCCGGGATTTAATCCGTTTAATACCTTGAATTGATGGGCTGTTTCGATTGGCACGTTCATTTTCTTGGCCAAGTTCAAGGTTAGCGTGTATCCACCGACATTTAAGCCGCCCGTCACACGTATATCGGAATCTAGAATCGCGATATCTGTAGTTGATGTGCCTATGTCGACAATAACAGTAGGAAGCATTCCTTCTTCTGTACGCTTCAGAAGTCTAGCGATTGCGCTGATGTTCGGTTCAATTATTGCAACTTCCAGACCGCATTGTTTTGTGGCGTCTAACATACTGTCGATCATTTTCTTCGGTGCGGCACACATTAGCACACTAAGTTCATCTTTCGTGCGATTGATGATTCGATAGTCCAAATAAAGAGAATCTAATGGAGCTGGAATGTATTGTTCGGCTTCCAAATTTACCGCACTGCGAATATTACTTTCTTCTTTCGCGGGCAGGCTAAATGTCCGCGAGAATGTTCGGTTGGTTGGTATGCCCAGCGCTACGCGATTGCTGTTAATTTGTCCTACGATGTTTTTCTTCAATAACGTTTTGATATTCTGCACCAAATATTCAGTGTTGTCTGCAGAATTTCCGTCGCTTTTTTGGGAATCGAGGTTAATCGATCCATATCCATGAACCAGCATCCGATTTCTATCAATCGACATTACTTTTATGCTTGTTCGGCTGATATCTAGGCCGATGATTGGTTTTTTTCTATAAAATATGCTCGACACGTTATTATTTCCCCACCTATATGTCAGTATTATAGCATAAGCTTTTTTGAAAAACTATTATTCCTTAACTTGACCCGCCATACTTGTAATTGGACCCATAACACTAACCGCCACCAGGGCAATAACAACACCCATTGCGACGATCATCACCGGCTCAATAATAGAGCTAACGCCGTCAATCGCGGTGTCGACTTCTTCTTCGTAAAAGTCAGCGACTTTAACCAGAACCTTGTCTGTCTGTCCAGTTTCTTCACCGACAGATAACATTTGCGCTACGATTGGTGGATATAAATCGTCCTGCTCTGCGATAATTTTTGACAAGACTTCACCGTTTTGGACTCGCCTGGTGGCTTCTTTTAGGGATTTTTCGTATGCGACATTTCCGACGGCACGCGAAGTTACGTCCAGCGCTTCAAGCACAGCCACGCCCGCGCCGATAAGAGCAGAAAAGGTTCGAGTAAAGCGAGCGATTGCCACCTTCTTAACAATTGGTCCGACAGCTGGAACTTTGATGATGATATTGTGAAATTTTACGCGACCTTTTGGGGTTTTAATGTAGCGAATCAATAGCCAAATGCTTCCGGCAAATATTGGAATGATTATATACCAAAACGACACTACAAAATCACTAATTCCGAGCATAATCTCAGTAAGAAGTGGCAATTTGGCGTCAGGTCCGCCCATATCTTTGATGGTTTTACCGATGACTGGAATAATGAAGATCATCAGGATAAAGAAGGCAATAATCGTAATAATTAAAAGTACGATCGGATATGTCATGGCGCCTTTAATTTTTTTCTTCATGGAGGAGTTTTTCTCTTGTTGCAGAGCCAGGCGCTTTAAAATATCGTCCAAAATACCTCCGGTCTCACCCGCAGCAACCATGTTCACGTAAATATCATTGAAGGTTTCTGGATGTTTACTCAGAGCATCCGCAAAAGACATGCCGCCCTCAATGTCTTTAATTACGGCGTTGATCGTGTCTCGGAAATTAGCACTTTCGGCGTGTTTTGCCATAGAGTTAAGAGAGCGAAGAATAGGGACGCCAGCTGAAACCATGGCGCTTAATTGACGAGTAAACATCACCAATTCTTCAGTCTTGGCACCTTTCTTTTTCTTGCCGAAAGAAAAACTAAGCTCTTTTTTTGTGCCTTTTTCTTCAATTTTTATCAATTGTCCGCGTGACCTCAAATTATTAATGGCAGATAGTTTGTCGGCCGCTTCAATCGTTGAAGAGACGGTCTCTTTCTTTTTATTGACAAGTAAATATTCAAAAATTGGCATAATATTACTCCCTTGTTGCCCTCAAAACTTCATCCACGGTGGTGATTCCGCGCAGTGATTTAATAAGTCCATCCATCTGCATTGTCACCATGCCTTCGGAAATTGCTTGATCTTGAATATCGTTGCTGGTGGCGTTGGCGGTAATCATTTTTTGGATAGGGATGGATATGCCAAGAACCTCGTAAATGCCAACGCGCCCCTTGAATCCGTTATGTCCACACTCGTCACAACCTTCTGGGTTTGGCTTCCATAAGCGTCCGATTGTTGAATCTGTTGATCCCATGGGTGTGTCGCCGCCAATTTTATCCTCAAAAGCCTGTTCTTCGAGATTGTGAATTTTTTTAATCGACTCGGTGTTTATCTTAAACATCTCGGTGATATACTTTATTTCTTCTTCGTTTGGAGTGTATTCTTGGCGGCAATTCATACACAGGCGCCTAACTAGTCGCTGTCCGATCACCGCCTTCACGGTTGAAGCAATTAAGAACGGCTCGATTCCCATGTCTAGCAAGCGCGGCAAACACGTTGCAGCGTTGTTGGTGTGTAGTGTCGAGAACACTAAGTGTCCAGTTAGCGCCGCCTGAACGCCAAGGTTTGCGGTTTCGCCGTCGCGAATCTCTCCAACCATGATGATATTTGGGTCTTGGCGGAGTAGGGCTCTTAGCCCTGAAGCGAAAGTCATCCCGGCCTTGGCGTTGGTCTGGGTTTGATTTACGCCAGGAATTTTATATTCCACCGGGTCTTCAATTGTGGAAATATTGACATCTGGAGTATTAAGTTCCGACAAGACGCTAAACAAGCTGGTCGATTTTCCCGATCCAGTCGGCCCAGTCACCAGGATCATTCCGTTCGGCTGAGCCATTGCGTCTTTTACGGTTGCGAGCGACAGCCCCCAATATCCAAGCTGATCCAGTTTAACAGCCTGGTTCGATTCGTCCAAAATACGCATGACCACTTTTTCGCCATCAGCAATTGGCAATGTCGAAACACGAAGCGCGTATTGTTTTCCTGAAACTTTTATCTTAAATCGTCCGTCCTGTGGCACGCGGCGTTCGTCAATTTTCAGATTAGAGAGAATTTTAATGCGGCTCACCAAAGCGCCGTGAACGTTTCGTGGCAATTTGTTAACTTCCTTCAAAACACCGTCAATTCGATAACGAACCTGAACGTAGTCTTCGCGTGGCTCAATGTGAATGTCGGAAGCGTTGGATTTTATGGCATATTCCAGTAACAAATTAACAGTTTGGGCAATTGGTGAATTTTCCGCAAAATCATCCTGACTAACGTTTTGGTCTTCGGCGGAAGCGTCTTTTTGCACCGCAATAACTTCATCGAGCTCGGCATTGATATTACCGCGATAATTTTCCAAACAGTCCAAAATGTTGCTTTTTGTCGCTAGGAAAACCTTAGTGTTGTAGCCAATTTCTTTCTGAATAAAGTTCAACGCCTGCACGTCATCTGGGTCTTCCATCGCAAGCGACAAGCTGTCGTCCTCGTTTTTCTCAAAAAGCACAACATTATACTGGCGCGCGATATGTTCAGGAATTCGTTTCAATATATCTTCGGGAATATCCTTTGGCTCAATTCGCACGAAAGGCACGCCGATATAATCGCCGATCAACTTTGTCAAATCTTCCTCAGAAATGACTTTTTGTTCAATAGCGGTTTCTTGTAATGTTTGCTTCGACCGTTCAGCGATCAATTTCAAATCAGCAAGCTGCGGCTCATCAATAACCCCACCTTGTTTCAGAATGCTCTCAATTGTCTGGTCTGAAACACGCATAACTCTTATGGTTATTGTACTATCATCGCCAAAAAAAAGCTAGCATAGTATAATAAAAGAGTGAATATTTCTAGTGAAGAGAAAATGCGAGAATTGGGCGCGGCAATTGGTCGGGCTGTTTCTGGCGGGGAAGTTTTGGAATTGGTTGGTGATATTGGCGCAGGAAAAACTACATTGACGAAGGGAATTGCGCAAGCTTTAGAGATTGACGAGCCAGTTCAGAGTCCAACTTTCACGATTTCGCGCGTGTACGATTCGCCTCGCGGTTTGAGTTTGGCGCATTACGATTTTTATAGATTGGGAAATGCTGGAATTATGAGCGAGGAGATTCGCGAAGTGGCGGCTTCTAATTCGGTTGTTGTAGTTGAATGGGCTGGCGCTGTCGATGATGCATTGCCGAGTGATCGGTTGGTGATAAAAATTACCGCGATTAGCGAAGAAGGGCGGCTTGTGGAATTTTATCCTGGCGGCAAAAAATCTGATGAACTTTTGGGAAAAATAAAGGAGAATATGGTGTGATAATTTTATTAGATACTTCAATATCAACATGTTTTTTGACAATAGTCAATGGAGAAAATCGTCAGGATTTTGAATGGGAAGCTGGGCGAACGTTGGCGCGGAATTTGTTGAAATTTTTGGAAGAAAAGACTGGCGATTTGCATCTTATAAGCGGTATTGGCGTGATGAAAGGACCAGGAAGTTTTACGGGGCTGAGAATTGGTTTGACGGTTGTGAATACTTTGGCAGACAGCTTGAATATTCCTATTGTTGGTGCGATGGGTGATAATTGGCGTGATTTGGCTTTGGACAAATTGCGTTCTGGCGAGAATGAAAAAATTGTTATGCCAGAGTACGGCGCCGCTGCGAATATCACTGCGCCGCGAAAATAATTTTTATCGCCCAAACCGTCAAAACCGTGTATAATTAAATTACGGCGGTTTGTGATTTTTGATTCGCCGAATTAGATAGTTTGAAGTTGATTGGCTGTTGATATTTTTCCTTGAGACGAACACTCAGGGGCGGCTGATCGGAAAGGAATGATAATGATAGAAGTAATTATTGCCGCGGCTATTGGAGCTGGCGCGGGCGCTGCTGGCCTTGTTGGATATCAGCGAACTCGTCAAATTAACGGTAAAAATCAGATTGAGCGAGATTTGGCAGATGCGAAAACTAAGGCGAGCGATATTGTCCTAAAGGCTAAGGACGAGGCGCTTAAGATTGAAAATGAACGTCGCAAGGAATGGCAAAAGACTGAAAATCGTTTGGCGGATCGCGAGAAGACTCTGGATAATAAGCTGGAGGAGCTTGATCGACGAGCAGAAAAATTGCGCGCGCATGAGGATGAAGTTGATAATCTTAAAAATGAAATTCGCGACATTCGCACACGTCAGCAGGAAAAGCTTGAAAAAATCGCTGGATTGAAGAAAAAAGATGCTGCCGACAAGTTGATGCAGATGACTGAGCGCGACATTAAGCAAGACTTGGTCGGTTTGGTGTCAAAATTACAACATGACGCAATGGATGATGCTGAAGAGCGGGCGCAAATGATCCTAGTGACAGCGATGGAGCGAATGAGTAGTGAGGTGACTGCCGAGCGCACGGTGACTGCTGTCAAATTGACTGATGACGAGATGAAAGGTCGAATTATTGGTAAGGAGGGGCGTAATATTCAGGCGTTGCAGCGCGAAACTGGCGTCGATATTTTAGTTGACGATACACCCGGCATGATTATTTTGTCGAGTTTTGATCCTGTTCGCCGACAAGTGGCTCGCTTGAGTCTTGAGATGCTGATGAAGGACGGCCGTATTCATCCTGCGCGTATTGAAGAGGTGGTTGCTAAAGCTAAAAAACAGATTGAAAAAGAGGTTCGCCAGGCTGGTGAAGATGCTATGCGCGAAACTGGCGTGGTTGGGATTCCGAAGGAGATGCTACTGCTTCTTGGTGAGCTGAAATTCCGTACCAGTTTTGGGCAGAACGTTTTGAAGCATTCGACTGAGATGGCACAAATTGCTGGAATGATTGCTGAAGAAATCGGCGCGGATGTGCGCATTACGAAAATTGCTACACTTCTTCATGATGTCGGTAAGGCAGTGTCACATAAAATTGAGGGCAAGCATCATCATATTGGGGCGGAATTGGCTCGTAAATATGGTATGGACGAGAGAATTGTTCACGCAATCGAAGCACACCACGATGATATCGAAGCGACAACTCCAGAGGCAATTATTGTTCGAGTTTGCGACGCGGCTTCGGCTGCACGTCCAGGTGCGCGTAATGTTTCCGCTGAAAACTTTGCAGAGCGAATGCGCGATTTGGAAAATGTCGCTACGAGCTTTGAGGGAATCGATAAGGCTTACGCGATTTCTGCCGGCCGTGAAGTTCGTGTGATTGTGAAGCCTCAGACGATTGATGATTTGTCGGCGATTAAATTGGCGCGAGATATTGCGACGAAAATTGAGTCAACAATGCAATATCCTGGCACCATTAAAGTTAACGTGATTCGCGAAACGCGAGCAATTGAGTTTGCCAAATAATGAAATTTACAGATGAAGAGCAACGAGCTTGGCTGGCAAGTTTGGATAGGCGTTTTTCCAGTGCGGCGGTGTTAATTGAAAATGAGCAGGGCGAACTATTGATCGTCAAGGCTGGCTATAAAGACCATTGGTCGCTGCCTGGTGGCATTGTTGACGCTGGAGAATCTCCGCTAGAAGCGGCGGTGCGCGAGGTGAAAGAAGAAGTTGATATTCAAGTCGACCCTAAGGACTTGAAGCTTGCAATGGTTGCTTCGCGTCATTCTGATGAGTTTTTGACGCATCAATTTGTGTTTTTTACGAAGTTAGAAAACGATGCTTTTTCTGAGATAAAATTGCAGGAATCGGAAATTGTGGCTAGCAAATTTATTGCCAAAAATGAGGTTGATTTTGAAGACATGTCGCTACTCTGGGCAATCAGATTTTGGGCAATTGATAAATTCGGTTACGTAAATACGAAAATTATTGATAATGACGGCGTGAAAAAAGAGGTTGTAGAATTTTTTGCGCCGATGATTGGAGGGAAATAATGGGAATATTAGTTATTAGTCGGCACGGTGAGAGCGAGTGGAATCTGCTTGGTAAATGGACTGGATGGACGGATGTTAATTTGACGAAAAAGGGTCATAATGACACAGTGCGATTAGGTGCTTTATTGAAAGGTCTGTCGTTTAACGAGGCTTACACTTCGTCATTAAAACGTACACAACAAACTTTGGCGGCGCTACTCGAAGGGTGTGGTGTTGAAAATCTACCGACAACGCATGCAACTGAACTAAACGAGCGTGATTACGGCGATTTGACTGGAAAAAATAAATGGGAAGTTAAAGCGGAGATTGGCGAAGAGGCTTTTAATGGTATTCGACGCGGTTGGGATTATCCAGTGCCGGGCGGCGAAACTTTGAAAGATGTTTACGCACGGGTTGTTCCATATTTTGAGCAAGAGATTTTGCCGAAATTGCAGAATGGTGAGAATATTTTATTGGTGGCTCACGGCAATTCTATTCGAGCTCTAATTAAACATCTCGACCAAGTTCCAGAAGCTGAGATGGCGAATGTAGAGATGCCATTTGGTCAATTACTGGTTTATACGTTCGAGCCCGGTCAATCTTTGCCAATCAAAAAAGAAGTATTGTCGGTTGAGATTGAAGCTGTGAATGCTTAAATAGTTGTATATATTTCGTATGCACTTAACGCTGATAAAAATTGTTGAAATCTAAGAGTGTCGTCGCCATGATATGGCCACGTTGCATGGTTTAGCCAGAAACCCATTAAGGTTAGGCAATGATCTAAATTTATTTCTTTGTAATAGTTTGAAATATTATGACCGCTTTTATGTAGGTCGATTAGTAGGCTAGTGATGTCGCTACCGGATTCTCCAGGTCCAGACCAGCTCCAGTCGATTAACTTAGTGCCGCGTTTGGGATGCCAAGCCATATTTGATTGTCGAATGTCGTGATGACAAAAAACTAATTTTTTTATATCGCTATGTCGACCTCCGGCATTTAGTAAGGCGGGTAAGTCTGCCAATAATTTCTTAGCTATATTTTGGCTATGGGGCGTTAATCTGTCTAAGAATCCTAATGACAATTCTCTCAATTTAGCTATTTTCTGCTTGTCTAACGAAGCCCACCCTTCTTTAATAAAACTATCGCGTGACGATTCGATATTAAAAGTGTCAGGCGGCAATGGTATATTTTCCAACTCGTCAAATTTTTCCTTCGCTGATTTGATATAAGCGTCTAGCGTTTCGCTCTTTGCTCGCCATAGCCAACCTTCGTTGGACGTCATTGCCTCCATGATGAAAGTGTCATCATCTCGTAATATTGATTTGGATAGGATTCCACTATAGCCATGGCATCGCAGATAGGATGTCGTGAACGCTTCTTTTCTCAAATATTGGCGCAGTCTATTTCGTTTAATATCATCGTATCTAGTCGATGTCCGCTTAATAAATACCGAATGATCATTTTTTGTGGCGATAATTTTATCGTATTGCATATGACCGCCGTTAATATTGCGATAATTTTCGAAAAACGCTGCTATCTTAATTAGCGACCGACAAGACAAATAGTCAATAGCCCTGGTTACTATCTCATCATGTGATGCGTATAATTTAGGCAAATTATTGAGCGGTAGCCAGGCTGCGTCGATAGCGTCGTCTCGTCCTGACACCTCTGATAGTTCGTTGGCTATGAACAGATACGCACTGGTTTCGATCCATGACGTCTGACTGTTGCGTGGATCGTTAACAAACCCTTTGTATATTAATATTGGATTGCCACCAATTATCGTTCCAGTTTCTTCTTTTGTTTCGCGAATTGCTGCGGTAAAGGATTCTTCTTTGGAATTGATGAACCCTCCAGGCAATGCCCATTCACCGCTGGATCGTTTTATCAAAAGAATTTTTTGTGCGATTGTGTTGATTATTACGCTGTCTGCGGTGTAATTTGGGCCGTCATACCATAATTTACGATTTATAGATATTGGCATTGTTTTTTCATACAGTAACTAGAGTATTATTCAGTGCACTTTCCGCCAAAGCTGCTTTTACACGTTCACTATACTCTCTAATTTTATCACCTGAACCTGTATGCTTGCCAGGGGTGTCGCTCAATTTGACCGTAGACACTCCATCAGCCTCTGTGGCTTTCATAACAAAGTTATTGGGTGTAATTCCAAGGTCGTTAGTCAAAGTTGTACCCCAGCCGAATGTTACATTTATTTTATCCTTAAAGTAATCAGCTATCCTAATAATTTCATCCACATCAAGTCCGTCACTAAAGACGATAGTTTTCTCTAAAGGATCAATTCCGTTCTTTTTGTAAATTTCAATAGCCTTATTTCCAAAATCTATTGGGTCGCCAGAATCGTGTCGTAGTCCTTTCCACGAAGTCATTTGTTCGGGCGTGAAGTCGACAAAGAAGAAGTCGGTTGTAAATGTGTCTGTTAGGGCAATTGATAGCTCATTGCCGTATGTGTTTTGCCAGTCTCTTAGCGCCTGATTGTGACCACTTAGTGGGTTGTTTCCGGCTTTATCTGCCAGTGCAGCGTAGACCATTGGCATTTCGTGCGCAAAAGTTCCAATTGGTTTTAATCCTAGTTTATGCGCCAAGTATATATTTGAAGTTCCGACAAAATTGTCAGGGAGCTCATTTGCAACTCGTTCAATTACGTGCCTATGCCAATTAAAACTAAAACGTCGCCTTGTGCCGAAATCAGAAAATTTAATATCTGGGCGGCTTTTTAATAATTTGATCTTTTCGTCTAATCGGCGATCTCCTTCGGCATACACTTCTTCCAAAGAGTAGCCTTCACGTGCGAGTTTGTTACGAAAATATATTTCATTTATCTCGCTCATGATAACGGTTTCCCAGAATGTAACTAGGGGCCATTTTCCCGTAGCCTCAACCGCTAGGTCGCCGCGCTTATCATATCCGATATTGACCGGAGGCAAGGGGTTACTTATTAGGAAATCAAGGTATTCTTGCGAAAATGTCGCTTTGCCGTCTTGGTTTTGTAGTCCAGCCAAGTAGGCTACTTCATCAGGCCGCCATCCTTCAGCTAGCTCGTTTAGTCTATCTTGTAATTCTACTGGGGATACAAATTCGGATAATAGATTAGGGGAGCGATTTTTTAGTGTGAAAGTAACTTCCGCTTCAGGATGTTTTAAGAACTCGTTCATCCCCATAGTTGCTTTGTAGTAATCTAATCCTTGTGATATTTCTGATCTCTTCTCCATTTAAATTGCCTCCTGAATTATCTTCTTTGCTTCTTCGGTTGATATTGCTAATATTCCAGCCTCTTTCATTGCAGATAATGCTTCTTCTTCGGCTGTTGGGGTTAATCCTACAGCACGGATGGCGTCTATAAGTAGGTATGCAGTAACACGCCTGTCATCTTTGAAATGTTCGGCGATATCTAGGGCGGTAGATTTTACACAAAAATCTGTTGCTAATCCGCCGAGAAATACTTTAACTTTTTCATGGGGTGTCTTTGGCGTTATGATAGATTCCAGTGTTTCGCCCTTGTCGCTTCTACCTTCCCAGCCAGAGTATCCGTCTGTCTGACCGGTGCCTTTATTGATGATGATGTCATCAGGCTGAATATTTAGGTCCTTGTGAAATTCAGCTCCTCTAGCGTTAGCTACGCAGTGAACTGGCCATTTGTCAAAATGTGGTGTTTTTTCGGGGTGCCAGTCTCGGGTGAATACAACCGTGCCGTCGTGTTTTCGTATCTCGTCGGCAATGGAGTTGACAGGTTCGATGATTTGCTCTGCTTCGGCAACGGCAAGACTTCCATCGATAAAATCATTTTGTGGATCAACCCCGACAAATATATAGTTAGACTTTTCCATAATATTAAAGATCCTCCTTACTTAATGTATAGTTTACACTTACTATCTAGTCTAATAGCCAGTTATTGCATTGTCAACACTAATTTATAAAAAATATAAATTTTCTAGATTTTTACAGGGAGGTTAGTCTAAGCTACGATCTAAATTCTCGAGCTTGCTTGAATTGAATTCATATAATTTTGCTGGGCGATGCGCGCCGTCTCGCCACAACTCATTAGTTTCATGAATTAAGTTTAAGCTGAGGAATTTTTTTCGAAAATTACGCTTGTCAAATTCACGACCAAAAACTATCTCGTAAATTGTTTGCAGTTGTGTTAAGGTAAACCTTCGATCCAGAAAAGCAAATGCCGAATTGGTGTATGTCATTTTGGCAATTAGGCGTTCTTTGGCGTATTTAATTATGCTGGCGTGATCGTATGCTAGTTTTGGAATTTTATTTACATCAAAAAATGCCACTTCTAAATCTTCATTGTATGTAATATTGTGTCCACAACCCATGTAGGTTACAGATACTGCATGTCCTCGTGGATCACGATTAATCGTATCGAAAGTGTAAAGCTGTTCAATATATCGTAGGTCGTCTTTGATTTTTATACCTGTCTTTTGGAAAACTACACGTTCGAGCGCATCTGTAGTCGTCTCTCCCTTGGCATTATATCCTCCAGGGAGAGCCCATTCTCCTTTAAAAGGTTCGTTCGGTCGTTTTAATAATAACACTTCCAGGGTATTGTTGTTTACTTGAAAAATTACTGCGTCCACGGTTAGCGTTGGAGGTGTGTACGGTTTTGTGTAATTCATACAATATATCTTATCCTGAAATAAGCTACTTGCCAAGTTATTTTTATGTTTCACGAAGTATAAAAGTTTGTTTGTAAATTTATTCTGTACTTATTTAGCGATATATGTTAAGATAGATCAGAACGAATGATAGAAATATCTTCGGGGTGTGGCGCAGTTGGCTAGCGCGCGCGGTTTGGGACCGTGAGGTCGAAGGTTCGAGTCCTTTCACCCCGACCAATTGAAATCATTCGGTGTATTAAAATAACTGGCGTTTAACCAGTTATTTTTTATTTTCGTATAGTCCAATAATCAAGTCGCCATCATGGAATTCTTGCTTTAATTGCCAATAGGGCGGAACTTGTTTTTTATATTCGTCATATGTTTTTTCGCGAAGAATAAGCCAGGTTCTTGGAGATTTTACTAACTCTAAAGAACTAATTTCTGGAGTATTCAATTTTTTAATTAATCCCCATTCGCCAACCCAACCTAGCTCTTCTTTCGGCTTCAGGAGTATAATTTCTTTATTTGTGCGATTGTAATAGGAAGTATGAAAATAAGTGTAGATCTCGCCAGAGATAATAACATCACTACTCTGGATATTTTCATTTATATGATTCATGGCTGTGTTAGTGTTATTCCAGAGCGACTCTGCGATATTTTTACCGCCGATATGCCACGTGTAATGACCGATAAATAATGTCAGAACGATAGATATTCCAATAGACCACCATTTTTTATTAGAAAAAATAAGCCCGATGAATACCGCAATCAAGCCGTAAAATGCCGGTGCCGAATAAGTGAAGTAGCGGTCTAGATAAACTGGTCGACCCTGGCTGAGTGCGTAAACGATGATCATCGGCAGCAGTAGCCAAATTGTTAAAATCCAAATTGCTGCTTGGTATTTTGGGTGTTTTTTGGCTAGGATGAATGAAATTGCTACTATAATTGGCGGCAGTAGCAACCCAAAATAGCGGACAATCCTGTCATCGTAAGTCAAGAACATTGATAATGTTGTCGGGATGGTAAATTTAGTGACTTCGGGGATCCAGAAGCCGCCACTAACGCGACTAGTTTGAGAGATCATAACTGGTAGCCAGGGAAGAAATAGTAAAAAGCATGTTCCTGTGGCAAGCCAAATGTTTTTGTCCTTAAATATATTTTTTATGGCAGTGCGATTTCCGTCAAGTTTTAGCCAAATATATACGAAATGCGCGGGTAGTATTAACGCTAGGAAATATTGTGTATAAAGACCGAGTGCTACTAAAATTCCGTATAGCGCCCACCAGAACTTCTTATTTTTGTGTTCGACCGCCACGACAAATGCGTATGTCATTGCTACAGCCAAAAGTGCCGCTAGCGCATACATTCGAGCTTCGTCGCTATAGCGAATTAAGAATGGTCCTAGTGCTGCTAAAAAACTTCCGAATACGGCGATTTTTTTAGAGAAAAATTTTTGGAGCAATAGAAATAATAGGGCAATCGTCAGAACTCCGCACGTAACGCTAAATCCTCTGAGTGAAGCTACGGAATTGCCGAAAATCGATTGCCAAACGTGCATGATAACGTAATAAAGCGGCGGGTGAACATCTGTGGTTGTGATGGCGATAATTTCCCTGATCGGCTGCTGAATGATGGCCGCCGTATATCCTTCGTCATGCCAAATGTCGGCTTTTGTTAAATAGGTAAGTCGAACGTTGACGGCCAAGATTAAGATTGGAATTAGCCAAATCCAACCGGGCATTTTATGAAGAAATGCATATAGCTTTTTAAGATATATACGGATTTTTTTCATGAATTATCTGGATAATTTTAACGCTATCTCTCTCGCTTTATTCGCTAAAGTATCGTCAATTTTTTCCAGCCCCGAATCTGCGCTTACGCCGCGTCGCTCTAGTGCTTCGCCAATAAGAAAGTCTGCAATCTTTGGGTTTTTGGGTAGAATCGGGCCGTGAAGATAGGTGGCAATTATGTTGTTATAGCGAACACCTTCATTTGCGTCGGTCATATTATTTCCGGCGCCTTTAATAACTTGCCCAAGAGGTTTGGCGGTCTTATCTAAGAAAGTTTGTCCGCTGTGATTTTCATAGCCAACGATATCTCCAAATTCCCGGCTTCTAATGACAATATTACCGATCATCCGCTCGTCGCCAGCAATCGTTTCAATTGGCAGTATGTTAGCGCCAACAATTTCCTCGCCCTTGAGCGTTCGGAAAAACCGACCAAATAATTGGTACATTCCGCAAATCATCAACATCGGCACACCGTCTTTTGCTAATTGTCGCAGTTCATCAGCTCGTGCCAGAAGATCATTTTGAATAATCGTCTGCCCAGAATCTTGTCCGCCGCCGCCAACAAAAATATCAATTTTAGAAAAATCCGTTGAATCGCCCGGATTGTGATCGATAATCTCAACTTCGAAGCCGCGTCGCTCTAGTCGTTTTTTTAGGACTAATGTATTACCCCAGTCGCCATAAAGATTCATATCTCGCGGATAAAGTTGCGCAATTGTTATTTTCATTATGATATTTCCTCCACGTCGGTTTTTTCGCTCAGTAGGCGACGAATTGTCGTCATGGCTGTGTAGCTACAAAAAATCTGTTTTGGCTCGTCGGGATTAGTATTAATGAAATCTTCCAGGGCTTTCGAAATATTGGTGTCAATTTTCCCAATTGGAATGTCATCATATTGAAGTCGCAAAGCCATATCGTAAGCGCGCGCGCCGCTGATCATTGCTACGTTTTTTAATAGCGAAAAATCGACGTCCCAGAACCAACTAACATCTCGTCCGTCGGCGTAATTGTCATTAACGGCGATCATCGTAGTGCTATTATTTTTGGCGAACGACAGAAGTGCTAATCGAAAGCCGCTCGGATTTTTCACCAAAATAAGCTCAATTGGCGTGCCGTTCAGGTAAATCGTTTCGCCACGACCAAACGCCGGCTTTATGCTCTCCAGCGCAGATAAAATTGTATCGGTAATTTCCGGTCCCGCGATTTGTCGAGCCAGAGCAACCGCTGCCGCCGCATTGAGAAGATTATAAACTCCAGTGAGTTGCAGATCTACGTCAATTTCTTTATTGTCAATTTGAAAGGTCGCCTGTTGAGCGTTAATTTTTTTCAATAAAACATCAGCGGCTACGCTTTGATTTGCGGTTGCGGTTCCGTATTTTAGAGTGTCGTCCGTTGGCATCAATTGAAGTAACTCGCTGGTTGTACCGAAGAAAACTTTTTTAGCCTGAATATGTTCGCTAATCTTAAAAATTCGCGGATCGTCGCGGTTGAGGACTACAGTATCGCTGGTGGCTTCAGCTATTTTTTGGAGCAATGCGGCTGTATTGTCAATTTCTCCAAATCTGTCCAATTGATCACGCATAACATTCAGAAGCAGGGAAAAGCGCGGGCGAACAATTTGTACAAACTTAACTGCCCAAGCCTCGTCCAGTTCCAGAACTGCAATGTCGGCGTCCAGCTTGCCGCGGATATTGACCTCATCAAGTAGCGCTGCTGCTACGCCTCGGGAAAAATTGCTGCCAGTACGATTGGTGAAGACTTTCAGTCCGACTGATTCCAGCAACTCTACGACGATCTTTGTCGTCGTCGTTTTCCCATTCGTTCCGCTGATAATCACCACGCCTTGCGGCAAATCTGCCAACGTTCTCTGAATAAATTTTGGGTCAATTTTTTCAATCACCAAACCCGGCAAAGCTGAACCGCCACCGCGTAATTTAGCGACTTTCTTGACGCTTTTGCCAATAATAGTACTAATCATCTGTCTTGCCATATTGTCTATTATACTCTGCCGGGTCGATGTGCTACAATATCAATATGTTTTTGGTGGGTATCTTTCAGTGGTGGTATGGCAATGGCTTGTTGCAATATATCCGACAAAGTTTTCTGGGTGTTTTACGAACCGCGGATTTTTTCTCAGTCGGGCTGCTTTTGAAAACTTTATTCAATCCTTTTCGCCAGATTTCAGCCGCTCCGGTTGGCGGCGACTTATCCGTGCAACTATCTGCGTTTTTTGACAAGATGTTCTCGCGAGTAATTGGCGCGGTGGTGCGCTCGATGGTGATAATTATTGGAATATTGATGATATTGCTACGATTTTTGTGGATGATTTTAGGAATTATTATGTGGCTAGCGCTGCCGCTGATGCCGTTTATCGGAATTATTTTATGGCAAATGGGAGTTTCTGTATGGAAATAGAGCCGAGATTTAATTACGACAGTTTACGGTCTCGGAAGGCGCGATTTTCTGTAAGGTTTGGTAATGCTTGGCATGTCGTGGCGATAGCTGTCGGCATTATGATGGTGCTGCTTGGTCTGTGGTCGTTGATCGAACACGGGGCAATCGGCTGGCTATTATTTGGTCTGAGTGGCCCGATGATTATGGTGTCGATTTGGTGGGAAAAAGATCTTAAGACGGCAGAAATTAGTAAAAATCCTAAGACAATTGACGATGTGATGGCGGCGGACGTTTTGGGCAAATTGCCGCGCAGACCGACGCCGATTGATATTGCTGAGGCGATTACAGGTACGCGAGCTGGGCAATTTTTGGCAGTGCGGCTGGGCTTGACGCCGAATTTCTTACGTAATATTTCCGTCGATGATCCAAATCGAACGGAGCAAATTTGGAAGGCGGCGATTGAAATTTGGCAGAGCACGGAAAGTCCGAAGATTACTAGCGCGGTTTTGGCGGCGGCGATAGTAAAGCAATTGCCACAACACGATTCTTTGCTGGCGAATATGAAGATCGATTTTCATGATATCGAGGAGGCTATTCGATGGTATGAGCGAATCAAGGCGCTGATTGACCAATATAAAGAGAAGCCGCTAAATACGGGCGGAATTGCTAGGGATTGGTCTTTTGGCTATACGCCACTGCTGAGTCGATTTGCTCAGAATATTAGCGTCAGTGTATCTGGCGGCGCGTTTACAACTAAGTTGGCTGCGCACGAGGAGGCGCTGGGGCAGATGCTTAAAACGTTTAGTTCTGGCGGGCGGCAGAATATTACGCTGGTTGGAGCTGACGGTGCGGGAAAAAGTACTGTCGTGTCGGCGTTTGCGGAAATGTTGATTGACGGACATCGAGGCGTTCCTGGTTCGCTGATGTATCAGCAAGTTTTTATGCTGGACGCGTCGTCATTGATTAGTGTGGCGTCGGGTCGCGGGGAATTGGAAAATCTAGTCACGATGATTTTGAACGAAGCTTTCTTGTCGAAAAACGTGATTTTATGCTTGGACAATGCGCAATTATTCTTCGAAGAAGGCGTTGGTTCGGTTGACCTGAGTAATGTGCTATTGCCAATTCTGGAGGCGGGCAGACTTAGGACGATTTTAACGATGGACGATCAGCGATTTTTGCAAATTTCTCAGACTAAGCCGCAGCTTGCTCACGCTTTGAACACAATTGCAATTCAGCCGTCAAACGAACCTGAAACTATGAAAATTATGCGCGATCAATTGGTTTTATTTGAGGCGCAGCACAAAGTGACATACATGTATCAGGCACTGGCGGAGGCGTATCGTGTTGGCGATCGCTACGTTCAAGATTTGGTAATGCCAGGTAAGGCGTTGAAAATTTTGGAAGCAGCGGCAAGTTATGCGAGTGGTGGGCTGGTGACCGCGCAATCTGTGGACGATGCGATCGAAAAAACTCTTGGCATAAAAATCTCGGTAGCATCTTTGAGCGACGAAAAGGAAAAATTGTTAAATTTGGAGTCGTTAATTCATCAGCGAATGATCAATCAAACGCGAGCCGTGACAGTTGTTTCTGACGCTATTCGCCGCGCGCGCACAGGTGTTAGAAATCAGAATCGACCGATTGGCGCATTCCTATTTCTTGGTCCGACTGGTGTTGGTAAAACGGAGCTTTCTAAAGCTTTGGCGGATGTTTATTTTGGAGGTGAAGGCAATATGATTCGCTTGGATCTGAACGAATTTGTCAGGCCGGATGACGTGGCTAGGTTAATTGCGGATGGTGCGAGAGACCCAGGAAGTTTGACAGCTCAAGTACAGAAGCGTCCGTTTTCCGTCGTGCTTTTGGATGAAATTGAAAAGGCTCATCCGCAGGTATTGACGACGCTTCTGCAGCTTTTGGATGAGGGAATACTTCGCGATGAAAATAACCGAGAAATTAGTTTTCGCGATACGATTGTAATTGCGACGTCAAATGCTGGCGCGGATAGAATTCGTGAATATATTGAGCGGGGTTATCAATTGGAACAATTCGAACAGACATTTATTAACGAGTTGATTAATGCCAATTTATTCCGCCCAGAGTTTTTGAACCGTTTTGATGAAATTGTTCTATTCCGTCCGCTAGGAAAAGAGGAGTTGCTGCAGGTTGTTGATTTGATTTTGGCGGGAGTCAATAAGACTTTGGCGCCGCAAAAAATTCAAGTTGCGGTCGAGGAAGAAGGTAAGAAATTGCTAGTCGAGGCTGGCTATGATCCAAGATTGGGAGCTCGTCCAATGCGCCGCGTCGTCCAGCGTGCTGTAGAGAATACCGTCGCCAAGCAAATGCTGGCGGGAACTGTCGCGCCCGGTTCGACCACGATTATCACCGCTGATCAAATTAGCCAAATTTTAGGTTCGCAATCTTCGCAAATGCCGTCAGGAATTCAGAATCCGCCATTGAATAGCTAGCTCAGCCGCTCGACTAGTGTTTTTATAGTGTCATCATAAATAAAAACCCGTCATAATGACGAGCTATTTTGGTACACCCGGCAAGATTCGAACTTGCGACCCCTTGGTTCGAAGCCAAGTACTCTAATCCGCTGAGCTACGGGTGCGTATGAAGTTATTATATCATAGATGACGGCTGAGTAAAATGATATACTATATGCATGGACGTTATGACTAATATATCACTGAAACAATACACAACTATGAAATTGGGAGGTGAGACTCGCTATATGGCGACGGCAGATTCTGCTGGTGATGTTGTGTCGCTATATCGTAATGCCCAAAAGGAAAATTTGCCGATTTTTGTGTTGGGCGGTGGCAGTAATGTGATTACGCATGACGAGGTTTTTGAAGGAATCGTACTATTGAATAAAATCAAAGGTTTTGAGATTATCTCTGAAACTGACGAAACAACTGATGTGAAAATTGGTGCGGGCGAAGTCTGGGATGAGGTTGTTGAGAAGGCTATTGGGCTTGGACTTCAGGGAATTGAGGCTATGTCGGGAATTCCCGGAACGGCTGGAGCTGCGCCGGTTCAGAACGTTGGGGCGTACGGTCAAGAAATTGCTGACACGTTGATTAGTCTGGAGGCTTACGATTCAAAAACCGACACGATTGTAACTATTTCCGCTGACGAATGTGATTTTTCTTATCGAAATAGCATTTTTCGCGACAAGGAAAAAGGACGATATTGCATTCTGAATATTACTTTGCGCCTAAATAAAGCAGAGCCGAAACCGCCGTATTACGCTTCTTTACAGAGATATATTGACGATAATGATATTCGTGAGGTCAATTTGTCAGTGATTCGCGTGGCAGTTCTTAATATTCGTTCGGAAAAATTGCCAGACCCAGCGGAATTGCCAAGTGCAGGTTCTTTCTTCAAAAATGCGCTGGTTGAAAAATGGAAATTGGAAGAATTGCAAAGAGAATATAGCGACATTCCAAATTATGCAATGTCTGACGGAAGATATAAAATCCCGACAGGTTGGTTGATAGATAAGGCTGGATTGAGGGGTTATCGCAGTCACGGCATGCGAGTTTACGAAAAGAATGCGTTGGTGCTCGTGAACGATTCGGCAACGAGATATGATGATTTGGCGGCGATTCGTGAGGAAATTGTGCAAATTGTCTTTGACAAGTTCGGTATAAAAATTGAACAAGAGCCGCTGGAACTTTCCTGATAATAAGCATATGCTTTTTTGTAGATTTGCGCTACAATATTGATATGAATCGTGGGACGGGTGGTTATACGATAATTGAAGTGGCGATAGTAGTGGTGGTTGTTGCAATTTTGGCTAGTATTGCCTTTGTTGGTGGTGGAAGATTTTTGAACTTAACCAAAGATCAGGAGCAGAGAGCTGATGTGTCTGAGTTGTCTTTGAGGTTGGAGCGATATTACAAATATAAAAATGTTAGTGCTATCGGACACGAATATCCCTCCTGTGCTGATTTAATTAAGGATTTTTCGTCAATTGTAGGAGGTGATTCTCTGAAAAAGGAGATGATCAAGTGTAATCGTAGTGATTGGGCTGGCGGAAATAATGGTGAGCTATTGTATGAAGCTTCGAATGTGGATGACGGCGATTGCACGAAGCCTGCATCCGGTCCTGTGCCTGATGTTGTAGCGGTAACTTGTGTTAAATATAGCATTATATATAAAGAGTTTTCAACAGGAGTAGAGAAGAAAGTGGATAGTATATGGCGCGACTAGTGGGAAAAAGCGATGGATTTACTATTGTTGAGGTAGCGGTGACGTTGGTTGTAATTAGTATTTTTTTGATTGTTATTTTGAGTATGCAAGCACAAGTTAGCCAAATATCAGTCATGAATGCCCAGTACAACAAGGCGAGTCTTCTGGCATATAATAATATGCGTCGTTACGCGAATGATTCCGCTCCGTCTTGGTTTAAATGTACAGACCCTCCTCCGATCTTTAGGGCTCCGGGTTCTAGATATAAAGTTGAGGGAAGTGTGGGTAATATTGACGGGTTACCAGGAACGGTTAAGCAGGAAGTATATGCATCAGCACCATACGGATGTAAGAGTGGAACGGTTAGCCTGGGGATGCCGGTTAAAGTGGAGTCTATCGTAGAGTATGGATTGCCAAGCTCTGGTGTAGGTAGTGGAAAGAAGGTTGTGCATGCGACGTATGTGGCGTTCTAATGAGGAGGGCTTTACCGTAGTCGAATTGGCAATGGTGATGGTTATTATCGCGATGGTTGTCGGCGTGTTTAGCCAGATGTTAATTTCAGCAAATCAAAGTGCATCTATCAGCAAGGCAAAAGTCGAGATTAGTCGAAATATGCACAATTCCATGGATGCAATTGAAACTGATGTTCGTCAAGCTTCGCGATTTAAGGTGAGCAGTCGCGACGGGGAAGACACTTTTGCTACGGATAAAAATTTTACTGGCTCGACGCCCAGGGAATGGGGATATAGAAATAACCCATATTCAAGCGGTGTTATTACTGATCCCGAAAAAAACTCATTAATATTATTGCAATATGCTACAAATATGGGGCGCGGCGCTGATTCTAGGGAGATTGTTTATTTAAGAACTCCAAAGTTTGACTGTAATGCAAATAAGACTCAGCAGCCGAAGTATAAAAAAATAGTCGTATATTTTTTGAAGAATGGGGAGTTGCATCGACGGACTATCTATAATGATTTAGTTGATTTCTCCAGTTACCCTCCAGCGCCATATTCAGGGTCTGCTACGGGATATTTCTGTATGAATAGCCTGGATGCTGATAAGTTTAAAGATCGAGCCATGAAGCTTCGTGAAGATTCGATTTTGGCAACTGGAGTTTCGGAATTTAAGATTAATTACTATGATGGAAAAACGCTAATAAGCAAAAATAGCGACGCTCCAGATAGCGATAAGAAAGCTCTTGATGGCGCGGATAGCGTAGAAATTACTCTGACAATTCAATCACCTAGCAAACAAGTTTCTGATTCGCAAACCTTAACAATACGAAAGATAAATAACCTATGATTCAACGAAAAAATGGCTATTCCTTGGTGCTGATCATACTTATGAGCACTTTTATATTGGCGCTTTTGGCTGGTGCTATGAGGGTTGTGACTCAGTCGTATATTTACTCTCAGGAAGAATACTATTATAAATTAGCCCAAGAGGCTGGCGAGGCAGGTACGGCGTATGCTAACGCTTGTTTGGATGCTAATGGAGCTGAACAATCATGGAGTTCGGCTCCTGGTGGGATTGGGCCACTTCACCCAGAAACCAATTGCAAGGGGGCTGTAACTTTTCCTGGTAATAGATATGTATTTGAGAATAGTAAGTTAAGAACGACTTTTGAAATCGGTGATTTGGAAGCGTCAACTAAAAGAGCAGCCTTGTCAGCTGCTACTGCTCAGATTTCATCTGTGGGTCGAGTTGAAATAACAAATGGTAGCGGTGTTGTTCTAAAGACTTATGTCGCTGTTGTAAAAAAATCAGTTACTTGGCCGGCTGACATTGATGCAACACGTACGGTGAGTGGTACTAATCGTACGTGTGCGATTTTATCAAATAATGTATGGTGCTGGGGAAAAAATGATATGGGTCAATTGGGGGATGGAACTACTCACAGCTCCAATATCCCAGTGAAAGTTCGCTCTATTGGCGATATGAGGAATGGTAAGATTATTGATATTTTTACAGCACAGCATCATAGCTGCGTTTTAACCCAGCTGGGCAGTAATAAAAAAGTATATTGTTGGGGCGATAATAGGTTTGGTCAGCTAGGCAACGGGTCGTTTGGGGCTGGTAATTACTCTAGCGTTCCGGTTGAGGTTGGTGGCGATCTCGCAGGTAAAGACGTTACGTCAATTGGTGGAACTGGTGACGTTTCCTGTGCTATTGCGTCTGGTAAAATTTACTGCTGGGGTCGGAACAATATGGGTCAATTGGGCTTCGGAAATCCTGAAAGCCCTGGATTTCGTGCCACGCCAGTGCAGATTAACTCAGGCGGCCCCGATAGGCTCCCTAGCAATTATTTTGCGACTAAGTTGGCGACCGGTGGATCACGCTCGCAAACGATGTGTACTATAACTACTGAAAAAAAGGCTTATTGTTGGGGGTTAGCCAGGTTCGGGCAGATGGGTATTGGTCCAATATCTGGTAATCACTACAGCCATGCTACCCTAGTTAAGGGTTTAGAAGGTGTAACTGACATATCTCAAGATGGTTATAATTGGGCGGATAATGACTACGTATCGCACACCTGTGCTATTGCTTTAACTCGTACTCCAACTGGTACTACAACTGATGTGTATTGCTGGGGTGGTGCTGGTCGTGGGCAGTCCGGGTCTCCGGGGACCGGTCACTTTGGTGCGCATTTCCAGCCAGCAAAAGTTGGTGGTCTACCGGGAGTTCCGCTACGAATTGAGGTTGGTATTTCTCATTCTTGCGCCTTAGTGGATAAGGGCGTGGGCGTAAAAAAGGAAGTGTATTGCTGGGGTGATAATAAGTTTGGTCAGCTGGGTGGGGGTAATGATCCTGCTTCTAAGGCAATGCAAAAATCTAGCAACCCGGTGCTTGTGCATTCTGGTGATGATGGACTTCCTGAATCAGAGAATGTGGTGGATATTGCGGCAGGAGCGAACCGCGGTTGCGCAATTATGTCAAACAAGCGTTCGTATTGCTGGGGGTTGAATGAGAATGGGCAAATCGGCGACGGTACAAATGAGAATAGATTTAGTCCAACAGAGTCTTTATTCTTGCGTCCAGTGCAGAATCGATATATATATTAAAAAAACGCTTGCGCTTTTAAAAACGTTGTAGTATTATCAAGTTACAAATCAAACTAACAATTTAGGGGGCACATTATCGTGACTACAAAGAATATCAAAAATCAAGGTTTTACACTAGTTGAGCTTTTGATCGTTATCGTGATCATCGCAATTTTGACAGTTGTTTCTTTGGTTGCATACAACGGTTTGCAAAACCAAGCAAAGACATCTACTGCTAAATCTGCTGCTGACACTGTTGCTAAGAAAGCTGAGCTGTACAACACAGCAAAGAGCAAATATCCACATCAACTATCAGACTTGACTGATAAGACTACTGGAACTCCTCCTGTTTCACAGACTGGCGAACCATACTACTTGGACGAAAAGACGGTTAAAACTCCTGGCACAGCTCTTGCTGATGGTCATGCTCCAACAGAAGGGGCTAATGCTATTGAATATCACCCATGTGGTACTAATGACAGTGGTGCAGAGGTTAAATACTACAACTTCTCGACAAATAAGGTAGAAAGCCGACAAATTGGTTCTTGCTAATTAGCTAAGAAGCATATAAATAAAAAACTCCGGCGTTATGTCGGAGTTTTTTTGTGTGACGACTTTAATTCTAAATGTCGCGTAAGGTGTGGCAGAATTCTACGACTTCTTTACGGAGTTCAGCTAACGCCTCGTCATTATCGCGATTATCTATTGACCGCCTCATCCATTCCGCGATTTTTTCCATGTCGTCTTCTTTGGCGCCTCGTGTCGTGACGGCTGGCGTGCCTAAGCGAATGCCGCTTGGTCTGAACCTTGGCAGAGGGTCGTCTGGAATCGCATTAGCATTCAGTGTCAGACCAATTTTATCCATGGCAATTTCCGCTTCCTTGCCGTCAATACCGAAGCTGCTGTGAATATCTGCCAGAATCAAATGGTTGCTGGTGCCGCCAGTTACTAACTTAAAGCCGCGCTTTTGCAACTCTTCCGCCAGTCTTTTCGCATTTTTAACAATTTGCTCGGCGTAATCTTTGAATTCTGGCTGTAAAGCTTCACCGAACGCTACGGCTTTTGCGGCGATAGTGTGCATGTGCGGTCCGCCTTGCGTGCCAGGGAATACTGCTCGATCAATCAACGTAGGTAAATTCTCGAGAGTTTTCTCTGGTTTTTTTAATGGATTACCAACTATTCCTCGACTAAGAATCAACCCGCCTCGTGGTCCACGTAGAGTTTTATGAGTTGTTGTGGTAATTACATGAAAGCCATAGTCGAACGGGTTTTTGGCAACGCCACTAACGATTAGCCCCGCAATATGGCTCATATCTGCCATTAGCATAGCGCCGACTTCATTGCCAATTTCGGCAAATTTCTCATAATCTAACTCTCGTGGATATGCCGAAAATCCCGCCAAAATGATCTTTGGTTTGTGTTTAAGTGCCAATTGACGAATTTCTTCATAGTCAATTTCGCCAGTGTCAATATTTTTTATACCATAGCGAATGAAGTTATATTCTCTGGCGCTACGAGTAACTGGGGCTCCGTGCGTAAGATGTCCACCATGAGCCAAATCCATCGCCAGAATAGTATCGCCAGGCTCGCACCAAGCGTAATAAACCGCCTCATTAGCCTGCGCGCCAGAATGTGGCTGGACGTTAGCGTGGTCGGCTTTGAAAAGTTTTTTAGCGCGGTCAATTGCCAGCTGCTCAACTTGATCAGTGTTTTCTTGTCCGCCGTAATAACGTCGACCAGGGTAGCCTTCTGAATATTTATTAGTAAAAACACTACCGAGCGCCTGAAGCACATCTGATGAAACGTAATTCTCGCTAGGAATCAGTTCCAGGCCGTCCGTTTGGCGCTTTTTTTCTGCTTTTATAAGTTCTTCAATTTGCTTGTCTTTCATGACTAAACCTCCATTAATACTTATTATATCATTGCTTATATATATCATCAGTGATATAATTTACGCATGATAAAAGACAAGTATCTTCAAAAAATCGGCAATTTAATCGCTGAAAATCGCCAAAAACAAGGTCTGACACAGACGCAATTAGCTGAGGCGATTGGCACGTCGCAAAGCGCTATTAATCGCATTGAAAACGGGGGTCAGAATATTAGTATTGAGATGATTGCTCGAATTAGTGAAGTGCTTAACAACAATATTGTGACCGTAAATCATTCCGGAAAAATGAATTTTAAGGTAACTGGCGGCAAAAAATTGTCTGGTGAGATACAGGTTAAGACTAGTAAAAATGCCGCAGTGGGCCTTCTCTGTGCGAGTTTGTTGAATAAGGGAAAAACGACGCTTAGGAAAGTGGCGCGAATTGAGGAGGTTAATCGAATTATCGAGGTTCTGAATTCGATTGGTGTTAAAACTCGCTGGTTGGACGGCAGTGATCTTGAGATCGTGCCGCCAGCGCGCTTGAAGCTTGAAGATATGGATATTGCTGCGGCGAAGAGAACTAGAACTGTGATTATGTTCCTTGGTCCGCTACTACATCAATATGACGATTTCAAATTGCCGTTTGCTGGCGGCTGTAATTTAGGGAAGCGTACGGTTGAGCCGCATCTTAGTGGTTTGAGACATTTTGGAATGAACGTCACGGCGGAAACTGATTATTATCACGCAAAAACTGATGTCAATTCTGGTGATCGAACGATTTTGTTGACGGAGCGCGGAGATACGGTGACGGAAAATATCATTATGGCTGCGGCGTTGTCGCCAAACACTACAATCATCCGCAACGCTAGCCCAAATTACATGGTCCAGGACGTCTGTTTCTTCTTGAAAAAGTTGGGCGTGAAAATTGAGGGGATTGGTACGACAACCTTAAAAATTACGGGCCGTAAACGCATTAGTAAAAATTTGGATTATTATCCGAGCGAAGATCCAATTGAAGCAATGAGTTTTATTGCGGCGGCTGCGGTGACGGATTCGGAAATTACCGTTCGTCGTGCACCGATTGAATTTTTGGAAATTGAATTAGCGACATTGGCGGAAATGGGTCTTAAGTTTGAACTCAGCAAGGAATATTTTGCTAATAATGGGCAAACTCGTTTGGTTGATATTAAATTGCAGCGCTCCAAACTCCAGGCCGCCAAGGACAAACTTCACGCCTTGCCGTTTCCTGGAATTAATATGGACAATTTGCCGTTCTTGGGGCTTATCACGACGGTGGCCGAGGGGCGCACGTTGGTTCACGACTGGAGTTACGAAAACCGAGCAATTTACTTTACAGAGCTGAGCAAGCTGAATGCGCAAATCGAGTTGGTTGACCCACACCGTGTTTATATCACTGGTCCAACAAGATGGAAGCCGGCTGACGTTGTTGCTCCGCCAGCGCTCCGTCCGTCCGTTGTGATACTTTTGGCAATGCTTGCTGCTCCAGGCATATCAATTCTGCGCGATGTATATTCGATTAATCGCGGATATGAGGAATTGGCGGCACGCTTAAATTCGCTAGGTGCTGAGATTGAAGTGATTATTGAATAGGAATTCGCTTGATCTGCGGTTCTTTTTTAGGCTGGATTTGCGGTTTTGGAAAAATAAATTTGAGATAATCTTTCATCATTCGGGCGCCAGAAATAATTGGCAAGTAGTTTTTTAATTGGTGGCGGATATGCTTTTCTAGCAATTGGTCATTTTTCAAAATAGCGGCAGCTTTATGTATATTAACGTACAAAGATGAAACTTCGGCTTCGTAGTTTCTGCCAGTAACCTCGAGGCAGGCGATTGGCTGGACATCGGCGACGCCGCCGTCGCTAGTGGAGATGAGGATTTTCAAATTGGCGACGTCTTTTTCCCACGACGTGCCGCACGCCTCTAATCCGACAATAGGAATATTTATCGAGGCATCCGAGCCGATTGCTAACGCTCGTCCTAACTCTTCATCGTAATCTTGTATATAATGAACTCGCTCCTTGAGGACTGGATCGTTGTCGATCAATTTTAATACCTCGAGTAATTTCTGATACATTGTCACGTCGCCTTGGTGGACTTTTCCTGTCAGAATATAATGCGCGTTGTGGCTAATGAGAATTTGGCGCAATGAATCTGGGTTTTCAAACGGCATATAAGGTCGTTTGTAATTGGCGAATCTTCGCTTGAAATCGAATAATATTGCGTTTTCTGGGATTTGTATGGATTTTCCGTACTGGTCTTGACGACTTAATAGGGCTCGATTCAATTCCTTTCGACCGAGTTTTTTCAAATACCTCAAATCCGCGCTACTCAGCGAGTCTAATTTTTCAGAAAAATCATTTGTGGGCAATCCAAATTTATCGATAATGCCGTGATCACGATATGTCTGCAACGTTTCAGGCAGTACCCACGTTTCAAGATCTATTCCATTGGTAATGGCTTGAAATTTAACTTTGTCGTTGTTGCGGTCGCGGAAATTTGCTACGCGGGCGTGTAACTTACTCACGCCATTCTTCGCTTCGGTAAGCTCAATTGCCAAAAGATTCGGTCTCAGCCTGTCGTTACGGAATTGCTCCATTAGCCAACAGCGCACGGCATTGCTTTTTATATTCGGCAGAACTAATTTTTCAAATTGCGAACGATTAAATTCTGGTTCGGCTGCTTGAAGAAGCGTGTGGTTTGTGTAAAGTGTGTGTTTGCGAACGTAAACGATGGCCTCGTATAAATTCATTCCGTTAGCGCACAGCTCGTCTAATCGTGCCAATGCAGCAAAAATCGTTGCGGTCTCATTAAGTTGAATAACAGCTGGCTTAATACCGAGGAGTTTTAATGCTTTATAGCCACCAAATCCCAGTGCTACTTCTTGGTATAGTCTATGATCACCAGATCCGTCGCCTTCGTACAATTGTCCAAAGTTTGGTTCTGAAATTGTAACAAATTGCGTTGAACCGAGCGTCTTCTTGAAAATGCTTAGGCTTGCGTCTGGAAAACCGTTTGAGCTTACAAAAACTTCGTCAATATATTCAAATCCGTAATCTTGAGGTGAAACGGATTCCGAAAACTCTTCTTGTGCGAGGTCGGTGATTTTCTGGTGTGATTCGCTACGATAAAACGGCGTCACTACTACGAATGGAACTTCCAATTTTTCAGCTACACGTCGCGTGTCTGCCGCCAAAACTCCAAGTCCGCCACCACCTTTAATGCCATTGGATTTATCATAAATTTCCATTGTCCAATAGACATATGGTCGGTTTTCAGACAATTGATGCGTCAAGCTACTTCGTTCAATTACATCATAAAATTCGGACGCATCTTCAATGTCGTGCGGTTGGTATTTTGGCTTTTCTGTATAAATATATGGATCCATCGATGCCCTTTATGGATTGAAATTGTCTAACTTGGTGCGGGTGGGGAGAATCGAACTCCCATCTCAAGTTTGGAAAACTTGCATACTAACCGCTGTACTACACCCGCAAGCTTTTACTATTGTAGCAGAAAGATGTTATAATGTGAATACGCCCTGATAGCTCAGTTGGATAGAGCAGAGGACTTCTAAGCCTAAGGTCGTAGGTTCGAATCCTACTCGGGGCGCCACTTCATATAACTAATGGGGGATATATGGACGCGAATCAGAAGCCGCAAATGACGCGGGAAATGATGGAAAGATTGTACGGTAACATGAATACTCAGGGTAGTAATCGTGGTCCGTATGGTACGACAGAGGGGTTATCTGCGGTACCTAATCGTAGATCAAACCTGGATCGTAGATACATTAAGGGTTATAGATCTTCGATGGTGGCGAATAATTCTGATAATAGAAGGTGCACGCCTAGTTCAGGAGTGAGTGGATCGGTTCAATCTGATAATTCTAGTAGTGTAGCTGACGCGGGATTGCCTGGTGGCAATCGACAAGTTAATGGAGTCCAGAGTGGCGGAAGCCAATCGCTCTCTTCTAATAACTCTCGCCAATCTTTCAATGCTAATCGAACTACTTTTCGTGAACCACCTTCTCGCGGATATAATCCGTTTGGATAAGAAAATAACCTCACTTCAATGTGAGGTTATTTTCTTGGAGGGCCAGGAGGGGCTCGAACCCTCGACACCCTGCTTAAGAGGCAGGTGCTCTAACCAGCTGAGCTACTGGCCCACAACTTCATTATACAACAATCAATAAAAATGTCTACCGTTTTATTGAAAATAATTTATCGGTGTGAACAAATTGTCGTAAAACTTGGGGCGAATGATGGGGTTCGAACCCACGGCCTCCGGAGCCACAATCCAGCGCTCTAACCAAACTGAGCTACATCCGCCATAAACCAAGCTTCTCAAATTATAGCACACACTATATCTGTACTCAAGATGGTAAAATTGCTATACTTAATGACAATGAGAGAACTAAATGGCTCAGAATTAGCTGGATTTATCAAGGAGCGCCAGGCGAAACAGGTGCGAGCTTTAAGGCAAGCTTGGCATATTAATCCTCGTTTGGCAATTGTTACTGATGTCGAAAATCCAGTCATTGAAACGTACATGTGTTTGAAGCAGAGATATGGCGCTGATATTTTGATTGACGTGGAGATTCATCGAGTTCTTGCGGGCGGTGCTTTGGAGGTGATTCAAGAATTGAACAATCGAGACGACGTTCAAGGAATAATTCTGCAATTGCCGATTAGTAATTCTGATCAGACTGAGGAACTACTCGAGAGTATTCGAGAAGATAAAGATGTTGACGGTCTGCGTAAAAAGGCGATTTTTCAGGCGGCTACACCAACGGCTATCAATTGGCTGCTGGCTGGATATGGCGTTGACTTGAAAAATAAAAAAGTTGCAATTGTCGGGCGAGGTCGTTTGGTCGGTGCGCCTCTTGAGAAGATGTGGCTAAAGTCTGACGTCGATGTAACGGTTTTTGAAAAAGGTGACGATTTATCTCAATTGATAAATTACGATATTATCGTGTCGGCAACTGGAGTTCCAGGGCTGATTAAAGGCCAGATGATTAAGGCTAAGGCGGTTGTTGTTGATGCGGGAACTGCTTCGGAAAATGGAAAAATTGTTGGCGACGTATCTGAAGAAGTGCGTCAGCGTAATGATGTAATTATTACACCAAAAAAAGGCGGAGTTGGTCCATTAACGGTTTCTGCGCTGTTTGATAATGTAATTACGGCTTGTCTAAAAATTGCGAATCAATCAAAAAGTTAAGCAGCTTTTATGGCAGCTTTGACTTGCTCGACAACTTGGCGCGGTGTGAGATTTGCTTTTACGATGTAGCTATGAATTCCTAATTTCTTCAAATCGTGCGGAGCTTCTTCTTCGCCGAGATTAGTGAGGACGATAACGGGAATAGTTTTTCCCCAATCTTTAGACCTAATTCGTTTCAAAGCCTCCGCGCCGTCCATTTCCGGCATTTGTAAATCTAGCAAAATAATGTCTGGCTGAAACTTCTCGACTACTTCTATGCCAATTTGTCCGTTGGCGGCCAAGCGAACGTCAAATCCGTCCGATTCGAACTTCATCCGGTACATCTGGCTGATGGTAGGGTCGTCTTCAATGATAGCGATTTTTATCATGCTTTAAGTATATCACATAAATTATGCTATAATTTTTGGCATGGAAAACTTTAGAGGCGAACAGTATATTGCAGAAGCGGGTGATTTTCTTAATGGAGTTGATCATGAAGCTAATGAAAAATTAAATAAGGAAATTGCGGATCTTAGGAGTGAGGGATGCAGGGTTAAAATTGGAGAAAAGACCGATCCTGCATATAATAATCCGGATAAAATTCAGGACATATACAATTATCTGGAACGAGGCGGAGCGGAATTAAAGGATGTTCGTAAAGATATTATCCATATAAATTTGGCGGCGGTAGCACTTGCGAGTGTCCTAGAAAAGATTCCTTTTGTAAGAGAAAATAAATGGGGCAATATTGTAGATGCCTATCTGGAGGTTTTTCGCGACAAATTTCTATACGGTAAAGATCAAACTGATTCGCAGCCGTGGCACAATCAGCGAGGTTCCGCACTGACATTTTTGACAATTTCTGAAGCTTATAGATTAAGAGTTTCTGGTAAAAAAGGCGAAATATTATCAGAAGGTGAATATCCGAGCATGAGTGGTCCGCTGGGTAAGTCGGTATTTGATGAGAAGATTAATGGCTTACCGCTGACAGAAGTTATGATTCAAGATAAAATCAACAACGGCATAGATAAAGCGACAGCTATTGAAGAAGTAGAGAAGAGAATTAGTGAAGTCCGAGAGTTTATTCAGGCGCCGGTGACGGAGAAGTTTTCTAACGTCATTCGGCATTGTGCGGATTCGCTTGGTATTCGTGAGCGAGTGGAAACAGTGAATAGTCTATCGATTGATCATTTGAAGAAAGTGGCAGAAAAAGAGAATCGTTCAATTGACGATATGTTGGTGATGAGTTTTGGTTGCGGAACGGGATTGGCGACTTTGAAGATGTTGAAAAAACTTAAGGACGAAACGGGTGAGGCGCCAACGGTTATCTTGCTAGATCAGGATCCGTTGTCTCTAGCGGCAGCGCAAAGCTTGGCTAAGAAATGGAATTTGGAAGATAAGATTGAAATTCATTGCGAGCGATTATTCAGTAAGCTTGGTAAACCTCTGAGTTTGGAGGGAGTTTTGGGTGATCGTAAGCTGGATATTGCGGAAGATTCTGGCTTACGAGAATATCTGCCAGATGGCGTTTATAAACAATTGACACGAGAATCATTGAAATTTTTACGAACTGGTGGACTAATGATCACTGGCAATATGAATGTGAATCGCCCACAAAAAGAATTTTTGCATGGACTAATGGGGTGGGTTCCAAAAGTTAGGATGCGTTCAATTAAAGAAGGTTTTAAATTACTCCAAAAATCTGGCATACCAAAAGAATCTATTGAAGCTACAGTTACCGCGAGCGGTGTTTACACAGTTTTTGCGATTGAAACGTAGAATAAAATGCTATAATAAGCATTAGTATGATGATACGAGCATTAGTGCTAGGATTGGTTGCGTTAATGGCGCTAATTTTGGGCGTGCTCGTACTTAAAAAGTCGAAGCGACGCCACGATGCGAAGCATTGGTTTTTCCTGGTTTGTCTATGTTTGGCTGTGTGGTCGGCTGGACTTGAAGTGTTTTCTCTGGCGGACAACGGAGTAGTATTGGACACTGCATCCAGGTGGTTTTATGTCGCTTCGGCTGTTTTTTGTCCTGCGTTGGCTATTTTTACTACGAAATCGTTTCTTCCATCGACAAAATCAACGAAGAGTTTTATCTGCGCGTCTAGTATACTAATAACGATTTTTTCGCTATATATTATTTTGGTTCCTGAGTTTATTATCAATACATCAGAAATCGTCACGCCAGTAGATTTTTCTCGAATTCCGATTCACGCAGTCAACTATGTTATTTTTGCAACTTTTTTCTCGGTATTCTTCTTAATTTCTATGTGTTTTGGTCATATAGCGTGGCGCAAATCAGATCCTGTTCGACGCAAGCAAGTCGCGATTTACATGATTGGTCTGTTGATATGTAGCATTCCTGGCTTTATAGTGGATTTGTTTCTTCCGGCGCTTGGTGATTATCGATATATATGGATTGGTCCAATTGCTACGATTATTTTCTTATTTGCAATTATGTATAGCATCGTCAGATACCGATTGATGGACGTAAAAATGGCGGTGGCCCGAAGTGTTTCGTATATGTTGCTATTAATTGCACTGGCTGTCGTCTATGTGATTTCCGCATATGTTATTTCAATTCTGGTTTTTCAGCGTAGCCTGACGGTTGATAGCCACGTAAATCTTATGAATATGATTTTGGCTATGGTTTTGGCTGTCGTATATCAACCGGTGAAGAAAATATTTGATAAATTTACTGATAGGGTTTTTTATTACGGAGAATATGATGCCGATACATTTACGCGTGAGATTAGTAAAATATTAACCTATACGGCGGATCTGCAACTCCTAACTCGACGTGTTGGTAATTATATAGCGACTTCTCTTAAGGCGGAAAAAGTGGCGTTTTGTATTCCAGAAAAAGGAATATACGGTCGGGCGGGTCGGCGACGAATATCTGTTGTCGAGGAAGACGTTCACAGGATTATGGATTACTATTATAAGAATTGTAGTTTTCCGGAAGTTATTTTAGCAAATCAAGTAAAAGATCCAGAACTGAAGAAACTTTTGGACATTCATCGCACGAAAATTGTTATGCCACTACTGCATCAAAATCAAGAAACGGGAATTCTATTTTTGGGCGAGCATAAGAGCCTGGGCTATAGTTCTCGTGATATTGAAATGCTGGAATCGATTGCTGGGGAACTGGCGGTGTCGATTCGAAATTCTTTGTCATTGGAAGAAATTAATGAGTTGAATAAAAGTTTGCAGCGTAAAATTGACGAGGCGACGAAAGAATTGAGGTTCAGTAATCGACAACTTCAGCGGCTAGATGAGGCGAAGAATGAGTTTATTTCTATGGCCTCACATCAGTTGAGAACGCCGTTGACTAGTATTAAAGGCTATCTGGATATGATGCTGGAGGGAGATTTGGGGAAGATTACGCCGACGCAGCGTGCGGTTCTTAGAGAAGCGTTTTCTTCGAGTGAGCGTATGGTGAGACTGATAAACGACTTTCTTAATGTTTCTAGGCTTCAGACTGGCAAATTTAATATCGATAAGCAGAAGATAGACATTGCTCAAATTCTTCGGGATGAAGTTGCTTTACTTAAGGTTGTGGCGGATCAGAGATCTGTTGAAATGGACCTAAAGATTGATAAAAAAGTTCCATTGATTACGGCTGACTCTGAGAAGATTCGTCAAGTTATGCTGAATATGATCGACAATGCCATTTACTATTCAAATCCGCACAAAAAGGTAATAATTTCTCTAAAAAATAGTAATGGTGCGATTGAATTTACGGTGAAAGATTCGGGAATTGGTGTGCCGAAATCAGAGCAAGCAAATTTGTTTGGTAAATTCTTCCGCGGCACAAATGCCAGAAAAAAGCGACCAGACGGCACTGGTGTTGGCTTATTTTTGGCGAGGAAAGTTATCTTATCGCACGACGGCGAAATGATCTTTGAATCAAAAGAAGGAAAAGGCAGTACTTTTGGGTTTAAGCTGCCGGTTCGTTAACGAAATAAACTCAGTATTCCAGAAATAACAATAATTAAGGCAACTACAACAAGTCCCGCCATGCCAATGGTGCGAATGAGCTTTTTTCGATCGAAAAACCATTGAGATAATTTGGGGCGATTCGTTGCTGTAATCCTTGTTACTTTTGGTCGCTGAGATGCCGCGTCCATTCCAGAATATTTTTTATTGCGCTTTTTCTTCTGCTTTGTCATGGAAATATTATACATTAATAGATAACGGCGGAGAAGTGGCTGATTTGCTATAGACAATTCGACGATAATTTGTTATGATATCTGAAGTCGTGGCCTTATCGTCTAACGGTTAGGACACCAGGTTTTCATCCTGGCAATCCGGGTTCGATTCCCGGTAAGGTCACCATAAAGATTGTTTGGAATAGCTCGCTTATTGTGGCGAGTTTTTTCATTGTTGCTTCGTAGTTTCTTTGGTAGCGGACTCATCGTCAGTCCGAGACATCATTTCAGAATAGGCTTCAAGTATATCGCTCTCCTTATATTTCGGTTTATGTGAGCGCTCGATTGCATACCAGATTGTTA
>CAUTWT010000006.1:0-48236 GCA_963542525.1 uncultured Candidatus Saccharibacteria bacterium
TGGCGCCAACTTACGGATTGGAACAATCCAACTTTGACCGAGAGAAAAACCAGCAGTTGGTTATGATGGCACTGAAAAACAAAGCTACTTCCACGGGAACGCTGACTGATTTTGGTAAGGTTACGTCTCTGATGGATGCCATGGGCAAAAACTTGCGCACAAACATTGACACGAAAGAAATTCGCACAATTATGAACCTTGGCTCGGAGATAAAAGAATCTGATATTCACAGATTGAGTTTTGTGGAGGAAGGCAACGTACTTATGACTACTGGCACTGCGGGTGGCGCAAGTATAGTCCAGCCGGCTGCGGGATTGTATGATTATGACGACATTCGCGCTTATATAAAGTCTGAGATTTACGCAACGCCGTTATCTAAGGAAAAAGCCACAGTTGCCGTGTTGAATGGTTCTGGCGTGGCTGGAGCAGCGCAGAAAGAAGCGGACAAATTGACAGAATTAGGAATGAAAGTTGTTCATGTTGGCAATGTCCCAGGTGGTGAGAAAGTAGCAAAAACCCAAGTTTATCAATTGCCAGCTGGTAAAGAAAAAACTGCCACAAAAGATAAATTTAAGGAGTTGTATGGCTCGGTTTCATCAGATTCCTCGAAGTATAATTTGAATGTTGACGCACAATTTATCGTTGTTGTGGGAACTGGCTCATAATTTGGTATAATAGGGTAAGTTATGGAGTTACTGAAAACTGTTAAACGAAGAACGTTTTGGAGCGAGTTGGTTTATTATGTCTTAAATATTGGCTTGGCGGCGGCATTACTTGTTATTGCTCAAGCGTTTCAGACTCCGTTTCCAGCGTTAGCGCTTGTCGTGCTGAGTAAATGGCGCATAATTGCCGTTCGTCCGCGTTTTTGGTGGGCAAACGTTCAGGCTAACTTGGTTGACTTAACGGTCGGAATTGGTGTTGTTGGCCTTATGTATCTACCTACGTCGGTGTTTTATTTCCGCGTAGCATTGGCTGTATTATATGCAATTTGGCTAGTCGTGATTAAGCCGATGTCTAAGCGCTGGCAGGTTGCCATGCAGTCGTTGATCGCTATTTTTGTCGGCGTAACTGCTCTGATGGTGGTGTCGTACGAGTGGCCAGTTTCTGTAGTTGTTATTCTGATGTTCTTGATCGGTTATAGTTCTGCGCGCCATTTCCTACACAGTTATGACGAAGAACAAACGGTTTTACTTTCGTCAATCTGGGGGCTCGTCTTTGCTGAGCTGGGTTGGTTGTCGTATTATTGGACTTATAGCTACGGAAAGTCATTATTTGGCGGCGTTTCACAGGTTACAATAATCTTATTGCTATTCTCGCTCGTCGCCAGTAAAGCTTACCAATCTTACAACAAGCACAAAGCTATTCGATTTTCAGACATATCCGCTCCGGTGATTCTTACTGTCGGAATTATCTTAGTGATGTTAGTATTCTTAAATTCTGTAGTAATTTAATCTTTAGCGCCAGTGAAACGCAGGACTAGGATGTAATTGAAAACTTTCTCTTTTACGAAACCATTTTTCATGGCTTCGTCAATTATTCTATTGTGTTGCTGAGGATCTGCCTCGATAAACAACAAACCTTCTGAGGTGAGACATCGTGGTGCTTGCGAGATCAATTGCAATATCAATTTCAGCCCTTCGTCTTCGGCGAAAAGCGCAATATCTGGTTCGTATTGGAGTTCTGGAGATACGTCCCAATTTTTGTCGACGTAAGGCAAATTGGCAAATATATAGTCGACTGGTTTGAGTTGACCATTAAGTAATGATTGCTGTTGAATATGGACGTCCGCATTTAAGGCGTTCGCATTTTTTTCTGCAATATTTAAGGCTGGTTTGCTGATATCGGATAAAATCACCGACAAGTTACTCCTCTCTAATTTGGCAGTAATTCCCAGACAGCCAGATCCTGTGCCAACGTCAATTAAAACTTTTTTGGCAATTTCGCTGGCGGTCAGTTCTAAGAACAATGAAATTAGATCTTCGGATTCAGGGCGGGGAATTAAAACAGAGGGAGATACGGTGAATTTACGCCCGTAAAATTCTTTATAGCCCAGAATGTAGGCGATTGGTACGCGGTCTAATCTTAGGTCTAGTCTGGCATTTGCGATGTCAAATCTTCTGGGGTCAATTTCTTCGTCCAGGTGAGCGTGTAGATAAGTGCGGTTTTTTCGCAAAGTGTTGGCTAATATCAATTCAGCGTCTAATCTGGCGGACGGGATATTTTCTGCTTTTAGAGATTTTGTGGCAATTTTTAGCCATTCAGAGATAATCATATGGCTAATTATAACATATATCTATGGAATGTAAAAAGTAAAATGCTTGCAAAAACTGAGAAAAATGGTAAAAAGTATTGACAAATCAAGAGAGAGAGAGTATTATAGGCTTCATATCATTAGCGAAAGGAATGAATATATAATGGAATTGCCAGATAATACGCACAGTAGCGAAGCCGCAACGCAAATGGAGCTTGTAGTAGAAGGATTTAATCCTGAACTGCCAGACAAAGAAAAGTTGCGGGCGGCAAAGGAATTTGATGGTCTGGTTCAGTCGACATTGCTTAGATTTGCGGGAGACGCGAAAACTCACGATCACGACATAATATTTTCAGATAGGATACAATCGGAAGTCTCATTAGAAATTCCTCAGAAAGATGGTTCTGTGGTGTCTATCGGTGTATATTCAGGATCTCTAGATAATGGCACTAAGTCTCGAGAAATTACATTCGTAGAAAGAGGTGTAGGAGGGTATCATCGATATTATATAGAGGATGACTTTGTTTTAAGGTATGATGACAATACGCCCTTCTCTTCAATGGAAGAAGATGATGACAAAATTGATATGAGTATGATGAGTGATGATGAGATATATGAGTGTGCAGTTAGAGCTATGCGTAAAACCAATAATCTAATAGAGAATTGTAAATTAGAGCAACAAATGGGGCTAAATCGTCAACCAGTCGGTGTGGAAGAGATAAGTAAATTGGCAAAACTATTGGAGTCTGCTGAGCCGCATAAGCTGTACTAATTACTAGCATTCTGAGCTTTCAGCTCACGCTCATATCTCTGTAGATTTTCAATCAAATCGTCAATATCCCCGTTCATTGCAGCGGGGATATTGCTGCGGCTGTAGTGAATGCGGTGGTCGGTGATTCGGTCTTGCGGGAAGTTGTACGTTCGGATTTTTTCCGAGCGGTCGCCAGTTCCAACCAACGAGCGTCGCTCGGCGCTTAATTTGGCGTTTTCCTCGTCAATTTTCATCTGTAATAATCGCGAACGAAGCACACTCATGGCTTTTTCGCGGTTTTTAATTTGCGACTTTTCATCCTGGTTTGTAACTATCATTCCAGTTGGCAAGTGGGTGATTCGTACTGCTGAATCTGTGGTATTCACACTTTGACCGCCGTGTCCGCTGGAGCGGTAAATGTCAACTCGCAAATCGTTCGGGTTTATCTCAATGTCAGCCTCTTCTGCTTCTGGCAAAACTGCCACCGTTACAGTTGAAGTGTGGACGCGACCTTGGCTTTCAGTGACTGGAACTCGCTGAACTCGGTGTACGCCGCCTTCGAACTTCAATTTAGAGTATGGCGCGTCGCCCTTGATCATGAAGATAACTTCTTTATAGCCGCCAGAATCGTTGGCTGATTCGCTAATTAGCTCTACTTTATAGCCGTTAGATTCGCACCAACGTAAATACATGCGGTATAGTTCCACCGCAAACAATGACGCCTCATCGCCACCCGCACCAGCGCGGATTTCCATGATGATATTCTTCTCATCGTTGGGGTCTTTTGGGGTGAGAAGGATGAATAATTCTTCTTCTAATTCGGTCAATCGAGCTTCGGTTTCAGCAATCTCAAGCTTCGCCAGGGCAGCCAATTCACCACCTTCGTTTGCTAATTCTTTGGCTTCTACTAAGTTTTTTTCCAGGTTTTCTCGCTCTTCGCCTTTGGAGATAAGCGTTTCTAATTCTGAAAATCGTTTGTTTTTTACCGTAAAATCTGGTGAGCTGTAAGCATCGGGTTGCGCTAAAAAATTGCTCAAATCAGCTCGTTCATTTTTCAGAGAATCCATATCTAAAGAAATCTTTGCCATATCTATAAAATTATATCATACATTGACAGATATCTCTAAGTATTGTCAAGTTAAACTAATGTAAAATAAAACCGCCCAGTTATTGAGCGGTTTTTGGATTGTCGGACTAATTTGTCAGATTATTTAGTCTTTTTGTCTGATTTTGGAGAATCAGTTTTAGCTGCTTTTTTAGCGTTAGCTTTCTTTGCTTTGTTTGCCAAAGCTGCTCGGCGAGCTTCAGCGGCTGCTTGACGAGCCTTAAAGCGATCAACACGACCTTCGGTGTCGATAATCTTTTCTTCACCAGTAAAGAATGGGTGTGAAGCTGATGAAATGTGAACCTTAACTAATGGATATTCGTTGCCGTCTTCCCATTTGATAGTTTCGGTTGTTTGCGCTGTTGACTGAGTCAAGAACGCGAAGCCCGCTTGTTCGTCGCTAAATACGACAGGGCGATAGTTCTGTGGGTGAATACTGCTTTTCATAACCTTGGTATTTTAACAGAAAACCGCAGGCATTGCAATATTTACCAAAAAGGCGTGCGGACGTATTGACGTATCTGTAAAAAGTAGCGCATAATTACAGATGAGATACGCTAATTTAGGAGGAGTATGTGCTATGGAAAATGGTTCTTATGTATATGATAAGAGTAGGGATAATGGCTTGAGATATTTAGCGGGAGAAGCTTTTCGTCGCTCTAAGGAATTGGCAATAGCAAAAGAGTTAGGGGTGATATTAGAAAATCCCGATAAAACCGAATCTTTTGAGCTATATAATTCGGGGGAGTCAGAGCGTATGCTGGCGCTAGTTGGCGAGGAGTTTGGGATTGGAGTTATGCAGACACCGGGTAAGCCTAAGGAAGTAACTGCAAAATTATTTAATCCGCACGAAGTAATTCAGGATTTATACAGGGAGATGTCGCTGGACGTTCATACTTCGGTCGTAGCCTTTGGCGGATATATAGAAGATGGGGGTCGTTTGGGAGAGAAAGTCGCATTGTTATTCTTTAAGCTATCGGCAAACGTAACTGGCGAACCAACCCCGCCTATGACCATGGAAGATTTTAGCCGTAAGACTAGTACTTATGGTGCTGTCGTTTCAGGTAATGGAATTGAATACTTTGAGTTCATTAAGTGCTGCGATATTAAAAGGGTGTCTTCTATAAATTCGCCTCTAGATACTAGTTTAGAAAAAAAAGAACTTAAAGAGGAATTGGAAAAATTTATTAAGTCTCGTCAAGAGGTAGTTGCTCCTGATGAAGAATAGTGGTATAATCGCCAAGTAACTAATTTTAACGACACAATCCGTTTCACACTCCAAATCGTGGGCGGATGAGGCAAAAGGAGAAGAGAATGTCTGTAAAGGTAGACATTAAGGCTTTGCTGGAGTCAGGTGTTCATTTTGGACACAAAACCAGCCGCTGGCACCCAAAGATGGCGCCATATATTCACAGTAAGCGTCAGGATAGTCACATTATTGACTTGACTAAGACCGTTGAAGCTTTGGATAAGGCTTTGCCAGAATTGACAAAAATCGCTGCATCAGGCCGTAAGGTTTTGTTCGTTGGCACCAAAAAACAAGCCAAAGACGTTGTTCGTGAAGCAGCTGAAAAGATCAACCAGCCATACGTAGTTGAGCGCTGGATTGGTGGTATGTTGACTAACGGCTCAACTATTGCTCAACAGATTAAGAAGCTGAAGAATCTTGAAAAGCGAATGGCTTCAGGTGACTTGGAAAAGCGTTATAACAAGCTTGAGGTGCAGCGTTTCCAGGAGGAAATCGACAGCTTGAATATGAAATATGGCGGCATCAAGGATTTGATGGGCAAGCCAGGCGCTGTTGTTGTAGTTGACGCATTGACTGACGCAAATGCAGTTCGCGAAGCTCAAACTTTGGGCGTACCAGTATTTGCAATTGTTGACACCAACGTTAACCCAACAGGAATTGATTACGTAATTCCAGGTAACGACGACGCTGTTAAGGGTATTCAATTGCTATTAGACTACTTCACCGCAGCTGTTGCTGAAGGCGCAGGTAGCGTAAAGGCTGAAGAAAAACCAGCTAAAAAAGAGGAGAAATAGGATGGGCGTTTCTGTTGACGATATTAAAAAATTGCGCGAATTGACTGGCGTAGGCTTGACTGACGCTAAGAAAGCTTTGGTTGAAGCTGAGGGCGATTTCGATAAAGCTTTGGAAGCTATGCGCAAAAAAGGCTTGACGAAAGCTGAAAAGAAGGGCGATCGTGAAGCTCGTGAAGGTTTGATCGAAAGTTATGTTCACTCTGGCCGAATCGGCGTTATCGTTGAGGTAAACTGCGAAACCGACTTCGTGGCTCGACTTGACGACTTTAAGACGTTGGCGCACGAAATTGCTATGCAAATTGCAGCGATGAGCCCAAAGTATGTTTCTGAAGCTGACATTCCAGCAGAGGAAATGGAGCGCGTTAAAGCTGAGCTTATGGCGAGCGAATCTTTGGCAAGCAAGCCTGAAGAAATGCGCGAAAAGATCGTTGAAGGTCAATTGAAGAAGCATTTTGCTGAGCAGGTTCTTATGAGCCAGGCGTACATCTTGGACGATTCTAAGACTGTTGAACAACACGTTAAGGAAGCAATTGCAAAATTAGGTGAGAACATCGTGGTTCGTCAGTTCAAGCGAATTGAGCTGGGCGTAAGCGAATAGATTTTCACGCAGATAAGAAATCGGCCGTAGCAATGCGGTCGATTTTTTATTTTGTCAATATTTATCATAAGCATATTGACAATATCGCAAATATGTGCTAGTATGGTTACATATCAAAAAGCGGCATATAGTCGTAAATAAACAAAAAGGAAAGATATGAACGAAAAGTTCGACCAAAATCCAAATAATAATACAGATAATTCTCCGGAAGGAGATTCCGCACAAGGTTCTTCTCCGGAAGATGCGTGGGCAGGAGTAGTAGCTGCTGGAGAGGCTCTTAAGCGTGAAGCAGAAGCGACTGCGGAGCAAAATCAAGACGAAAATACACCTGCGGAGCAAAATCCAGACAAACCCAAGGTGGTGAAGGTTAATTACAGGGGCGACGCTTACGGGAAGACGAAACAATATCCGACTACGGAGTTACAGAAGAAAACGCGTGATGAGCGTATTGCTGACGGTCAGGAGATAGTTGCTGCGCTGAAGAATAAGGCTAAAGAAGGTCTTGGTCGCGTATGGAAGGGTTTGAAAGATAGTTTTTATATTGGCGTGAGTCGGGGTTCTGAATTACCTGGACAGATTGCTGAAGGAGCTGGACGCGCTAAGGAAAATATAGGCAATACTTTGTCTGAAGCAAAGAATAAGGCTGCGGAATTGTTTGCGGGCGGTCGAGAGTTTATTCTTCAGAAAGCCTCAGAAGCCCGTACGCGAAAAGAAGAAAGGCAAAAAGCTCGTCAAGAACGCAAGGAAGCTCGGGCTAAGGCTAAAGAACAGCGCGAGTTGGATAGGCAGAAATATAACGAAGCGCGGGAGCAGGATAAGGCAGACAATAAGGCTGACAAGTCGACAATTGATAGCAATAAAGAGACTGTAAAAAACTCTAAGCAAGAGCAAAAAGAGGCTGCCGCCAAGCTGGAAAAAGCAGAAAAGAGACGACGAGAGGCGGAAGAGAAGGCTAAGAAAGCTGCCGCTGAGTATGACGCCGCAAAGAAGGCATTTGAAGCTGATCAAACGAATGAGGAGTTGCGCCTGGAGGCTGATAAAAAGCATCATCTGGCTGAGGCTGCCGCAACGGAGTTGAAGATTGCTGAATTTAATGTTAGTGAGCAGAAGAGTAAGATTGATTCTGCCGAGGAAGAAATTGATAAGGCTAAGAGTGAAATAGATAAAGCTAAGGAAACCATGAAGGAGCGTGCAGAAAAAGCCCGGGAACGTAAAAACGCACGACGACAAGCTCGCAGAGAGGCTCTCGGCGACAAATGGGAATCTGCCAAAGATAAGCTGGCGCGGGTTGCTGGCAAGGGCGCTGACTGGATGAGGCGGCTCGGTAAGAGTATCTCGTCGAGAGCTGGTAGGGCTGTCGGTAGGGCTGCTAGGGCGATCGCCAACAAACTTGACCCAGTTGAGGTAAATAGCGAATCAAGCAACGGTAAATAAGCATAATTGATAATAAAACATAAAAAGGATATTATAAAATCATGAATAACGACCAAACCCAATTAAACATTCGAGTAACAATAGTCACCAAGGCGCAGCTGAATTCAATCGGCATCAATCTACCAGAAGATCAGATGCAAGCGCTGATTCAGCACGTAGAAGATACGATCAATAGCCAAATTGGCGAAGAAATCGTTGAATCTTTGGACGATGATCAGCTGAAAGAGTTGGTACAGATGCAGGACAATGACGCGCCAGCTGAAGAAATTGACGCATGGATTCGTGCACGAGTTCCAGAATATGATGAGATCATTGAAGATAACGTGGCGATTGTTCTGGGTGAATTAGCTGATAACTCTGATGTGATTCAAGCATAAATAAGCCTAGCTAGGAAAAATAAATCCGCCTTCACGTGAGAGGGCGGATTTTTATTGTGTGGAAATTATTGAGCAGCCGTCTTTTTGGTGGCGCGCATCTGTCGTGGTGACGATGAATTGATGATTTTGGATCGTCTCCTGAAGAAGTTTTTCGCGAGTGGCGTCCAGCTCCGAGAAAACGTCGTCCAGTAGAATTAGTGGTCGAGATTGGCTGACTTCTGTTTGAAGTTCTAGTTCTAATAATTTGAACGCCAGCATAATGGTTCGCATTTCGCCACGTGAAGCAACTTTAATAGCGGGCTGATCATGGAGGAAAATTGTGAAATCTTCACGGTGTGGGCCAGCTGAAGTAAAACCGGTTGCTATTTCATATTCGCGGGATTTCCCTAAGCGATTTAGTAGGGCTTGGTCGTAATTTTCCAGAGGTACAATAGCGCCATATTCAATGGATAATTGCGTGTCTTTTCCCGCCAAAGATTCGTACAAATTTTTTATGCGAGGCTCGTTTATCTGGAGAAATTTGGCTCGTTTTTGAGCAATGTTGGTTGCGTATTGGACAAATTTTATGTCCCAAGCAAACAGGTTGTCGCGCCAAATTGATGAGTCTTCTTGGTGAGATTTTAAGAGTTCGTTGCGCTGTAAAAGAGTGCGATTAAAAGCTCTTAAATCCGTGTCGTATTTGGGGTCAAGTCGGGCAATTAAGCCATCCAGAAAGTCGCGTCGTCGGGATGGTGAAGAGGAAATTAATCTTAGTTCGCTTGGCTCAAACAAAACGACAGGCAAGCGGTTTTTTCTGGTTAAAGCCTTTGATCTGTCGTCATTGATGATGAATTCTTTGTTGATTTTTCCGGAAATTGAATCAAGCTTAATACGTCGCTCGCCGAAATCGCCCTCCAGATGAACAATTGTTTGCGGAGCGTTCAGCGTCATACAATCGCTAAGGCTACCTCGAAAACTACTGCCGCGTAGCGCCACATAAACCGCTTCAAGCAGATTTGTCTTACCGGTGCCATTTGGTCCAACGATTACCGTACCAGAATTGCTAAAAGTCGCTTCGTGCAGATGATAAGACCGGAAATTGTATAGCTTAATCTTAGAAATCACTCTGTTATTATAGCACGGGGCGTAAGGCAAAATTAGCAGACAAGACGCTTGAAGTTTGATATAATAACGGATAGATAAATTGGAGGAAATATGTTCGACACAAACCCTTATGAAGAAAAAATGAATGCAGCGTTTAGCTTTTTTCAAGATGAATTGAAGAAGGTGCGAACGGGCAGAGCGCACGCTGGAATGCTTGATGGAGTTATGGTTGAGGCTTACGGTACGAAAATGCCACTTAATCAAGTCGCAAACGTTACCGCACCTGAGGCGCAAATGTTGTTAGTTACACCATTTGACCCGAGTAACATTACGGCAATTTCTTCTGCAATTCGCGATAACCAAAGCCTAGGTTTTAATCCGTCTGATGATGGGCGAGTGGTTCGCGTTCCAGTTCCAGCTTTGACGGAAGAGCGCCGCCACCAACTGGTGAAACAGGTTAGCGAGAAGGTTGAGGAGGCTCGAATTGCGATGCGTAATATTCGCCAAGACGCTCTTAAGGATGCTAAGCGAATGAAGGACAATAAAGAGCTGAGCGAAGACGATTTGAAGCGCGTAGAGAAAGAGATTGACGGCTTAATGAGTAAGATGCAAACGCAAATTGACGAGGCGTTTAAGGCGAAGGAAAAGGACGTCTTAACAGTTTAATGAGCGAAACTTTTGCCGACAAAGTGAAGGCGTTGGGTCTGCCGTTGGACCAAATTATTGTTATTGGTAGCGGGATTTTGGATCAATTGGGGATTCGTCCAGCTAGTGATATTGATCTTGCGGCGAGTCCTGATTTGATGAAAAAGCTCTCTGAGGAGAGTGGCGATTGGCTTAAAAAGTTTGACGATAATAAGCGTTTTTATTTTGTAAAAGATGATGGTTCGGCTGAAGTTTGGGATGGCTGGGATTTTGATGGGCAGGCTGTTAGCTATGATGATTTGCTTGATTATGCGGTGGAATATGATGGCGTGAGGTTCGTCAATTTAGAGTTTTTATATCAATGGAAAAAATGGCATGGACGTGAAAAAGATGTTCAAGATGTGAAATTAATTGATGAATGGAGGGCAAATAATGAGTGAAGATGCGAATTTGCCGCGGCACATCGGGTTTATTGTTGATGGAAATCGGCGGTGGGCAAAGCAGCACGGTCTGCCGACATACGAAGGACATCTGGCGGGATATAACGCACTAAAAGATGTGGCATTGGAGGTTCTTCATCGGGGTGTGAAATATGCGAGCGCTTACGTTTTTAGTACGGAAAACTGGAAACGGTCAGAGGAAGAAGTCCGACATTTGATGAAATTGTTATTGAACATATTGAAGGCTGATCTTCCGATATTTATTGAAAACGAGGTTCGCTTGAGGGTTGTTGGGTCTAGGGAAGGCTTGTCGGATCAATTGATCAAAGCGATTGACGAGGCTGAGGAAAAGACTGCCGATCTGAAAAATGGAGAATTGGTTTTATGTTTGAATTATGGCGGACATTTGGAAATTGCTGATGCGGTTAAAAAAATTGTTCAATCTGGAGTTTCTTCTGAGGAAATTACGCCCGAGTTGATTGCTGAAAATATATACGCGCCAGAGGTGCCGCCGTGTGATTTGATTGTTAGAACTTCTAGCGAGCAGCGGCTCAGCAACTTTATGTTGTGGCGATCAGCGTACAGCGAGTTGATGTTTATTGAGAAGAATTGGCCAGACATGACGGTGGACGACGTGTCGGTGATTTTAGAGGAATATGCTAATCGGAATAGGCGGTTTGGAAAATGATTATTTGGGGAGTACTTTTAGGGCTATTTGTTCTCATTTTATTGGTGGTTTTGCATGAATTAGGTCATGCTATTGTCGCCAAGAGAAACGGCGTTAAGGTTGAGGAGTTCGGAATCGGATTTCCACCTGCTGCAAAAAAATGGAAAGTAAAGCGAAGTTTCTTAGGTGAAAACGTAACGTTTAGCTTGAACTGGCTGCCACTTGGTGGGTTTGTCAGACTGAAGGGTGAATACGATTCTGCGAAAGGAGAGGGCACATATGGCGGATCGACGTTTTGGGTGAAGACGAAAATATTGCTGGCTGGCGTTATGATGAACTGGACAACTGCGATTGTTTTGTTCACGATTCTTGCGATAATTGGCATGCCGAAAATCCTGTCGAACCAAGTTCAGCTGCCATTTGATACAGAGGTTAGGCGTTCGCCGGTGGCGATAGCAAAAATCACACCGAATTCTCCAGCGGATAAAATTGGACTTAAGGTTAATGACGAACTGATTGAGATAAACGGTCAGTCGCTTACAGAGGCGGGAAAGTTGCCAATTGTAACGAAGGAGAATGCTGGCAAAAAAATCAACGTCAAGTACAAGCGTGACGGTAAAGAATCGTCGCTTAATGTTCAACTGAATGATGAAAAAGCGGCGAAGGGAAGCGGATATCTGGGTGTTATTCCGGGGCAGACGGAGAAAATGTATAGTACGTGGTCGGCGCCTATTGTGGGTGTGGCGACTACTGGGCAATTGTCATACGAAACGATTAAAGGTGTTGGTGTGTTATTGGTGAAAACCGTGCACGGATCAATCGGACAAATATTCGGTTCCGCAGAATCAAAAGAATCTGCACGAGCTGATTTGGCCTCTGTCAGTGGGAGCGTAGCAGGACCAATTGGCATACTGGGCGTATTATTCCCGTCAGTTGTCAGTTCTGGAATTGAGTACATCATTTTCGTGGCGGCGTTAATCTCGCTGACGCTGGCGGTGATGAACATTTTACCAATTCCAGCGCTTGATGGCGGTCGCTGGTTCACGATGACGATTTTTCGCTTATTTAAGAAAGATCTGACGAAAGATCGCGAGGAAAATATTCAGGCAACTGGTATGTTGATTCTATTAATCTTAACAATTTTGGTGACGATCAGTGATGTTGGAAAACTCTTCTAAGAAATTAAAAAACCGCAAATGGTGGCTGATTTTGGCGCTCCCAGCTTGGGTTTATGGCGTATTTTTGGCGGTGGAAGTTATTGTTTCATTGGCGGTCGGTGCTTTGATAAAAATCGGAGTACCTCTCAATTCTGCGAATCCAGTTATTTTTAATACGGTGCTTTCGGTTGTCGTATATATTTTGTCGCTAATTGTCGTTATTGGTGTGCCGTTTTTGGTTAAGAAGCGCCGAACAACTTTGAGTAATTTGGGCGTGAATGACTGGCCAACGTTTTTGGAAATATTCATTTCTCCATTCGCTTTCGTGGCGTACTTTTTACTAACAATGGTTACGATGAGCATCGCCAGAGTTGTTTTCTTAGTGGATATGCAGCAAAAGCAGATCATACCGTTCAGTCAGAGTATGTTGGCGACCCATTGGCAATTTATCATGGCATTTGTTGTGTTGGTGGTGCTGGCGCCAATTGTTGAGGAACTTTTGTATCGCGGATATCTTTACGGCAAGTTGCGCAATTCTTTCTCGATTTGGCTATCAATTATTATAACGAGCATAGCATTTGGCGTGGCACATCTTTGGGTTGGTCCAGATTCACCATTGCAATGGGCGGTGACAGTTGATACATTTACTTTAAGCCTGGTGATGTGTGCTACCAGGGAATACACTGGCGCAATTTGGGTGCCGATTATGATGCATATGGCGAAAAACGGAATAGCTTTTTATTTCTTGTTTGTCAATACGGGCGCAATTAATCAGACGGAATCGGTATTGCCATTTATATTTATGTAAAGGAGAAAAATATGCGAATGACACAACTTTTTACTAGGACTTTGAAGCAGGCGCCAGCTGGCGAGGTTGCGCGAAACGCCCAGCTTTTGATTCGTGCTGGCTACGTACATAAAACTATGGCGGGTGTGTATTCGTTTTTGCCGTTGGGTTTGAGAGTTCTTGAGAATATTAAGCAAATTGTTCGCGAGGAAATGGACAAGGTTAATAGCCAGGAATTGATGATGAGTACTTTGCAGCGAAAGGAATTGTGGCAAGAAACTGGTCGCTGGAGTGATGAATTGGTCGACGTTTGGTTTAAGTCTAAACTGCAAGACGGTACAGACATTGGTTTTGGTTGGACACATGAGGAACCGATTGTCGATCTTCTTCGCAATTACTTAAAGAGCTACAAAGATTTGCCAATTAGCGTTTATCAATTCCAGAACAAATTGCGAAACGAGCTTCGTGCTAAGAGTGGAATTATGCGTGGTCGTGAATTTGTGATGAAGGATATGTATTCGATTCACGATAGTAAGGAGAGTTTGGATAGTTATTACAATTCAGTCATTGAGGCGTATAAGCGTTGTTATGACCGATTTGGGATTGGCGACGAAACGTACGTGACGTTTGCTTCTGGCGGCGCTTTTACGAAGTTTAGCCATGAGTTTCAGACGATTTGCGATGCTGGCGAGGATTATATTTATCTTCATCGTGGTAAAAATATCGCTGTTAATGAGGAAGTTCTGGATGAGGCAATTGGGGAGCTCGGCGTCGATCGTAGTGAGTTGGAAAAGGTGAAAACTGCCGAAGTTGGCAATATCTTTAATTTCGGCACACAGAAATCCGAAGAAATGAAGTTGGTATTTACTGACGCCGAAGGTAAAGAACAATACGCTTATATGGGAAGCTATGGTATTGGAATTACGCGAGTTATGGGTGTGATTGTTGAGAAGTTCGCTGACGATAAAGGTTTGGTTTGGCCAGAAAATATTGCGCCGTTTAAGGTTCATATTGTTGCAATTGGCGGAAAAGGGCAGGAACTAGCAGGTAAGTTTTACGACGAGCTGGCTAATAGCGGCGTCGATGCGCTGCTTGATGATCGTGATGAGCGTCCAGGCGTGAAGTTTGCCGATGCTGAACTCATGGGTTTGCCGTGGCGGATAACGATTGGCGATCGAGCGATTGACGGTGATGGTTTGTTTGAATTGACGGAACGAGCAACTGGCGAAACGCGAAAAATGGATTACCAGCAATTGATGGATTTTTGCTTGAGCCGGTAAAGCTGATTATATTGACATAATAAATAGCGATTGATATACTCAGATAGACTTAATCAAGACTAATTAAAAACACTATATTTAGTGTAGATCGTAAGACTAATACCACTACATACAGTAGAGGAGGAAATTTTTATGAAAAAAACTTATCAAATTACAGAAGCTGGAAAGGCTGATTTAGAAAAAGAGTTGGCAGAGTTGAAAGGGCGACGTGGCGAAATTGCTGAAAAAATTGCGGCAGCGCGAGACTTTGGCGACTTGAGCGAAAACGCGGAATATGATGCTGCGCGCGAAGAGCAAGGCTTGGTGGAAACGCGAATTTTGGAAATTGAAGACATTCTGCAAAACGCCGAAATTATTAAATCCAACGGCAGCTCAAGTGTTGGTTTGGGTAGTACAGTTGAATTGCAATGTCCAGAAAGAACCGTATCTTACACGGTGGTTGGACCAGTTGAAGCTGATCCATTGGCTGGACGAATCTCAGATCAGTCGCCAATTGGTAAAGAATTGATTGGTAAGAAAATCGGTGATGAAGTGACGATTAAGACGCCAAAAGCCGAAATCACTTACATTATTAAGTCGATATCTTAAACCTAGCGGGATCTGCCGCATATAATGTGCTATAATTATCTCTGTTATGGCTACACTTCAAGATTATCGCAATGAACGACTACGAAAACTGGAAACATTACGTCAATTAGGCGTTGAACCGTATCCAGCAAAATCAGAACGAACTAATACTTGTACTGAGGTTTTGTCTAAGTATGATGAGCTAGCTGGTAAGGAAGTTGTCGTTGCGGGTCGTGTGGCGTCTATTCGCAGTTTTGGCAAATTGGCGTTTATTAAATTACGCGATCAATCTGGTGATGTGCAGCTTTATCTTCAGCGTGATGACGTGGCGGAATTAGATGCTGCGCGCGGTGTGCTTGGAATGAAGCAGCTTAAATTGCTGGACACGGGCGATTTTATTGAGGCGAAGGGTGTAATGACCACCACGCAAACAGGTGAAAAATCCGTTGGTGTACGCGAACTTAGATTGTTGACCAAATCGTTAAGGCCAATGCCAGAAAAATTAGAGAATAAGGAAGAGCGCTTGCGTCGACGTTATGTTGATATGAATGTCAATCCTGAAGTTCGCGAGCGATTCATCCGCCGAAGTAAGTTTTGGCAAGCAACGCGAGATTATTTGAACAGTCATGGATTCATTGAGATTAATGTTCCTGTTTTGGAGCACACCACTGGCGGTGCGGACGCGAACCCATTTGTGACGCATATGGATGCGCTGGGTGATCAGCAGTTTTACTTGCGAATTAGCCACGAATTGCCATTGAAGCGATTGATTGGTGCTGGATTTGAGAAAGTTTATGACCTCGGTCCGCGTTTTCGCAATGAAAATTACTCGGACGAGCATTTGCCGGAGCATATCGCCATGGAGTGGTACGCGGCTTACTGGGATTGGAAGCAGGGAATGCGTTTCATGGAGTCGATGTATAAAGATGTGCTTCAGAAGACTTTTGGTACTCTGCAATTCCAATTGGGCAAATTCAACGTTGATATGAGTGGTGAGTGGGAAGTCTGGGATTATGCTGAAGTTATTCGCAAGCACTACGGAATCGATGTTTATAACACGACGATTGAAGAAGTCGCCGCTAAGTTGAAAGAGTATAATTTGGAAGTCGAAAAAACTGACTCTATTCCGCGCAGCATTGATAAATTATGGAAGAATATTCGTAAAGATGTTGCTGGTCCGGTTTGGTTGGTGAATACGCCGAAGTTTATTAGTCCACTGTCAAAGACTAATCCGGAAAATCCAGAGACGGTGGAGCGTTTTCAGCCGGTGATCGCTGGTTCGGAATTGGGCAATGGATTCTCTGAGTTGAATGATCCGATTGACCAGCTGAATCGTTTTCTTGAGCAGCAGCAAATGCGTGACGCTGGTGATGAGGAGGCGATGATGCTTGATATTGATTACGTTGAGATGTTGGAATATGGAATGCCGCCGGCTTGTGGTTGGGGTTATTCTGAAAGGGTATTTTGGATTTTCGAGGGCGTTACAGCGCGTGAAGGTGTGCCGTTCCCGCAGCTTAAGAGCGAAATTGACGAAACAACTCGGGCGATTTATCCGCAAGTCAACTTGTAATTTTGTTATAATTAAAGCATGAAACGTTTTCTTTTGGGGCTATTAACTGTTGGGCTATTGTTGGCTGGGTCTGGCAAAATGGCGTTTGCGGCGCGCTCGACGGATAATTTTACTATCACAAAATTTGACGCGTCATATTCGCTGAGTCGCGACTCTGATGATCGATCAAAATTGGAAGCTACTTGGCGAATTACCGCTAATTTTCCGCCGAACCAAAATCGGGGAATCGCGCCAGTTTTTGTTAAGAAATACGATGATCACTCGACGAATTTTTCATTGCAATCTGTAACTGATGAAAACGGTACGCCGCTTGAATATTCTTGGAATGACGATGAGCTGAGGATTGGCAATAAAAATACTTACGTGGAGGGCGAGAAAACTTACATTATTAAGTTTACACAGCGTGATGTAACTAAGAATTACGGTGATACGGGGCGTGATGAGCTCTATTGGGATGTGATCGGCGATGAGTGGCGTGTCCCGATGGAAAATGTGCAAATTTCCGTGAAACTTGATGAGCCTTTGGTTGCGGCAAGGCAAGGGAAAGCTTTTTGTTATGTCGGCAGTCGAGGTTCAACGACGCAATGCGATTTGAGCGAAATTGAGAACAAGATTACTGCGAAAATAGATAAGTTGAGTCGTCGACAAGGTGTAACTGTGGCGGTTGGATTTAAGAGTGGGACTTTTTCTGGATACCAAGAAACGCTAATGGAAAAGTTGATTGGAATTTGGCATTTGATGCAGATTTTGGCTTATACAATCGCGACACCTTTGGTGATTTTTCTAATAATTCGATATAGGCGGTTGGTTGGCAGAGATAAGGAATTAAAACCGATTCCACCGGAATATTTGCCACCAGAGGACATCAGCGTTTTGATGTCGACATATGTTTTGAAAAAATACGATCTATTCAAGGTCAAAGGTTTGCCAAAGGTTGCGCAATTATTAGACCTGGCGGTTCGGCATTATATTAAAATTTATGAAGTGAAAAAATCTTCGCTGTTTAGCGGTGCGCAATATGAGATTGAAATTATTAAAGATTTGCAGGAACTTAAAGCCGAGGAAATTGAAGTTATTCAAGATATGTTCGATAGTCCATCTATTCCAAAGCCAGGTCAACGCCTAAATCTGAAAAATCTTCAAAATAATATAAAATACATGACGCGAACGCGTGACGATGATAAAAATCTGGAGACGCTAGCCAGAGAAAAATATGGTTTATGCGAGCAAAATCCAGAGGTGAAGCGAATAATGAGAGGGTGGTTTAAGCGAGTTCTTGTGTTGGCTGTTTTGTTTTTGTCGCCGATGTTCCTTGTTATGTCAATTATGCTCGTCTTCGCGTCCAGAGGTTGGTCACTGACTGATGACGGTTTAAGTTTGAGGCGATATTTGGAGGGATTGAAAATGTATATCGGCGTGGCTGAGGTCGAGCGCTTGAATATTCTACAAAGTCCTGAGGGTGCGGAAAAAGTAGTTGTTGACGTGAACGACGGAAAACAACTTGTTAAATTATATGAAAGAGTTTTGCCTTACGCCGTGTTGTTTGGGCAAGAGAAAAATTGGAGCAAACAAATGGGCAAATATTACGAGCAAGTTGGTGAGGCGCCAGATTGGTACGTTGGGCGAGGCGCGTTCAATGCTGTGGCGTTTTCGTCTGGACTGAGCGGATTGTCGACGGCGGCTGGTCATGCTAGTGATTATTCTTCAACTTCTGGCGGTTCGTCTGGTGGTGGATTCGCTGGCGGCGGCGGAGGCGGCGGCGGAGGCGGCGGCTGGTAGAATTTGCTATAATTAAAGATATGGATTTTTTATTGGAGTTATTTTCTGGCAGGCTATTTTTAGCTGCGATTCAGAGTAGAGGTTGTAATTATGTCTGATATTTTATTGTGGTTGGCGGCGGCCGTTCTATTGGCGCTTTCTGGGCTATTTTCCGGTCTGAATATTGGTTTAATGATGGCGCGGCCTGATGACTTGAAGCGAAAGGCCAGGCAGGGCGACAAAATTGCGGCGCGAGTGTATCGATATCGAAAAGATGGTTATTATTTGATTTTCTGTATTTTGCTCGGTAATGTCGGCGTGAATACCGCGATGTCGATTTTGCTTGGCAATATGACGAATGGCGTGGTTGGCGGTTTGCTTGCGACGCTTCTCATTACGATGTTTGGCGAGATTTTACCACAGGCGATTTTCTCGCAGCGTGGATATCGATTTGTGCGATATTTCTTTTGGTTACTTGATGTAATTTACGTGCTATTTTGGCCGCTTGCTAAGCCGATGTCGAAATTGTTGAATCGCTGGCTGGGTAAGGAAACGCCGCAATTATACTCTCATCAGGAGCTGGAGGAGATTATTCACGAGCACGCTATTAGGTCGGATAGTCCGGTTGATTATGACGAAAGCCGAATCGCGGCGGGAGCGTTGCAGTTTAGTAAAAAGACGGCTGGTGATTTGGTTACGCCGATGAGCGAGGTTTTTGTCGTGGATTTGGATGACGAGCTGGATGCAACTCTACTCGCTCAGATTAAGCACGCTGGACATTCGCGAATTCCAGTTCAATCTGACGGGGAATTGGTCGGAGTTTTATATGTGAAGGATGTCGTTGGACGAGATTTGCCGTTGCCGATTAGCCAATTGTACCGCGATAAAATTTATGATATTGACAAGAGGTCGCGCCTGGACACAGTCTTAAGTCGATTCATTCAAACGCACAATCATTTGTTTGTGGTGATGGACGATGAGACGGAGCTGGGAATTATTACGCTGGAAGACGTGATTGAAGAGATTCTGGACCAAGAGATTGAAGATGAGTATGACGAGGAATAAGATTAAATTGAGGAGGTCATAAAATGTTTGAAGAATATAATAATGGAGTGCCTGATAGATTACGACAAGTTACAGCCGAGACAATGTCTCCCGAAGTACTATATACACTCGATACTTATCCGGACGTATCGCCACAGGATGTGATGTATATTGATGAGTCTAGGGCAGAGGGACGTGGTCGTCTAATTATCAGTAAAGGACAGTCTGTTAAGTTGCTTGAGGAGGCTGATCTGTCTACTTCTGATCTGGTGGTATTGATGAGCGTGTGGCAGAGAAATGACCAAGGTGATTTGTGCCGTGGCATTATCGCCGATTGTCGATTTTATAGCGGGCGCTTTGACGTTGAATATGGCGGCGAAGAGATTGATGGTTACGATGGAATTGATGATGAAATCTACAATAAGGACGATGAGCAGGTTATTTCCGCAGTAATTGATTACGGAGATGATAGAGAAGTCAAGATTTGGGGAGATCCAACGTTTTTTGATGCTGCTAGATATATGGCTAGTTTGGTGGATAATGAGTCGATAGAAAAAGGCGGGGTTGTTGCGGGCAGTCACGAGATTCAGGACGATGTGAACGACGGCGAGCCGCGGGAGCGTGTGAACGCTGATTCTTTTTATAAGCGCGCGCTCAATGGCTTGGGCGGGGTAATTAGGGCTAAACGTCGAAAATAGTACACCTTAATCGGGTAAAATCTATGATCTTTCAAATATTATTTTTAAAAATACCTTGACTATTTAAGGTACCTTGTATAACATAGTACTATGTATAGTAAATCAACAAGGAGCTTAACGTGAGAAGAATTGACATTATTAAACGCGCCGGTCGAAATTTGGGGCAATCAAAAGGTCGCACGATTTTAACCGCGCTGGCAATTTCAGTTGGGGCGTTTACGATTGGTCTGGCGCTGATGGCCGGAGAAGGTGGTCGGCTGTATACGAACAGTATGGTCGACGCAGCTGGCGATAAAAAATCTGTTTCGGTCTATAAAAAAGTGACCTCGTCGGGACCTGATAGCAATCTTCCAGAATATAGCGACTCGGAAGATACGGAAAAGGATCAGTCTAAGGCGATAGAAAAATATTCGATGACTGATAACGATGTGAAAAAAATACAGCAAATTCCGCACGTAGAAAAAGTGACACCGGCTTATTCTATGTATGGAGTCTTATACGCCAAAAGTTCGGCAAGTGACAAAAAATTCGTGCCGAGTGTAACCGTGAAGTTTGATAAGACCCGAATGAAGTTTGCGGCTGGTAATTTGGACAATTTTATGCCGAAAAAGGGCGAGGTCGTTATTCCAGAATCTTACGTAAAAGAAATGGGATTTAGTGATGCAAAATCAGCAATTGGACAAACGATTACGCTGGGATTGAAAAAAGGAGATTCGCCTAGCAAAAACGCTGACAAGGAAATATCTCTGAAAGTTGCGGCAGTCGATAAACCTTCGGACACGATTCTGTTTTATCAGCCAGCCGTGCGCGTTTCTGTGGACGACGCTAAGGATATTTACGACTTTAGTCACCCTAAAGATTTGCCTAATGATTATTCTTATGTAATTGCGTTTGTTGATGATGAGAAAAATGTTGAGGCGGTGAAGAGCGAGCTTGGCAAGGACTACATGGCGTTTTCGGTTCAGGATGTACGCAAGGCTATGCTGACTTTTGTGAATATGGCTCAAATGGCGCTGATTGGGTTTGGTGGCTTGGCGCTACTTGCGAGCGTGTTTGGAATTGTTAATACGATGTATATCTCTGTTCTGGAGCGAACTAGCCAGATTGGGCTAATGAAGGCTCTGGGAATGCGAGGTCGTGATATCGGTAAAATGTTCAGGTACGAAGCGGCGTGGGTCGGGCTTCTCGGCGGCTTGATTGGCGTTGGTTTGGCGAGCTTGATGTCGCTGCTCAATCCTATGATTGCTAATTTCCTGAAGTTGGAGCAAGGTACGAATCTATTAGTCGTTAATCCTCTGCAAATGGGACTTTTGATAATCGGGCTGATGATTATGGCGGTACTTTCTGGCTGGCTGCCGAGCCGCAAGGCAACAAAATTAGATCCAATTGAAGCGTTAAGGACGGAATAGGAGAATTGTTATGATTGAGCTTAAAAATGTGACGAAAATTTACGGCAAAAAGAAGAATCAATTTGTGGCGCTAAATGATGTGAGTTTGCGAATTCCGACGGGCGTGAGCGTGGCTATTTTGGGAAAATCTGGTTCAGGAAAATCGACGCTGATGCACGCAATTTCCGGCCTGGATAGACCGCAGCAAGGTGAGGTGATTATTGACGGTCAGGACATTCTGAAATTGAAACAAAAGCAAGTTGACGAGTTCCGCGCAAGAAAAATAGGTTTTATTTTCCAGAGTTTCTTTGTTCAGGGCAATGAAAGCGTGGCGGATAATGTGAGTTTGCCACTGGAAATTGTGAAAATGCCAAGGGGTTTGAGAGAAAGCAAGATTAATGAGGCGCTGAAGGCGGTGGATTTGTATGAGAAGCGCAAGAATCGTGCGAAGGATTTGTCGGGCGGTCAGAAGCAGCGCTTGGCAATTGCGCGGGCAATTGTCGGCAATCCTCAGATTATTTTTGCGGACGAACCTACGGGAAATTTGGATAGCGAAACTGGCGCGAAGGTGGAAGAATTGCTGTTCAATTACAACAAGCAAGAGAGCGCAACGCTGATTATCGTGACGCACGACGTTGACTTGGCCAAAAAATGCGATTATCAAATTCTGATCAAAGACGGTAAAATTAAGGGTTCTAACATACCGAAAGAAGGCAAAAGTGGACGTTGATAGCTATGCGGAAAGCTTGGCGGTCCAATTGCGAAAAGGATTTTTGGTTTACTGTGTTTTACTGGTTTGTTCTAATAAAGCGCAGTACGCCGGCGACATTGTTAAGCAATTGAACGATTCGAACTTAACGGTGGTCGAAGGTACGATTTATCCGCTGCTGAATAGGTTGCAAAAAGACGGATATTTGCAACACGAATGGCAGGAAAGCGAGCAAGGTCCGCCGCGAAAATATTATTCATTGACAGATCACGGTGATCAATTGATTCACGAACTCAAAGATCGCATAAATATGCTAAATAATTCGCTTGATAACTTAGAGAAAGGAACAAAATAATGAAGGAAATAACCAGGATTCATCTGGCAAAAACGGCGTTTAGTGTGGAGATTGACGCTAAGAAATCGCTAGAAAAATATCTTAATTCGATTCAGAAAAATATGCACGCCGACGCGGAAGCGATGAAGGAAATTGAGGCGCGAATGGTTGAGATTTTAGCTGAGCGTGGCGTGATGAAAGAGGGTGTTATTGGCGACGATGACGTTTTGGCAATTAAAAATCAAATGGGCGAACCGCGCGATTTTTCGGATGATAGCGAGGACCTAACGAATGAATTGGCGGATGCTGGCGAGAAGCCGGAAAAGCAATTGATGCGCGACACGGACGGGGCTGTCATTGGTGGCGTGTGCGCAGGAATAGCGGCGTACTTTAATATCAATCCGTTGTGGGTGCGACTGATTGCAATTATCTCGCCGTTCGTAACATTCGGCACGATGGTTCTGGTTTACCTCGCGATGTGGGTGTCAATGCCGCCAGCAAAAACCGCGTCGGACAAATTACGAATGCGCGGAAAGCCGGTAACTTTGGCTGCGCTTAAGGAAGCTTCCGCTGATGGAATTTCAACTGTGTCTGTCGGAAAAACTCCAATTGCGAAATTTTTCCAATATTTTGTCGGTGCCGTGGTGCTATTTACGACGCTAGCGATACTGTTTGGGCTGATTGTTGGCGGGGCGCTCGGCGTTTCCATGATTAATATGCTCGGTGGTTTGGGAATGCAAATGTGGGCGTGGGGAGTGTGGATTTCCTTAGCAATTGGCGGAATCGCGACGGTTGTATTTGGCGCAATTGTAACGCGTAGCATATTCGCTTGGAAGGTCAATCGAATGTCTGTAATCACAATGATCGTGGCGGCGTCCGTTGTTTTTATGAGTTTGGCAAGCACCGCAATATTTAGCGCTCACGCTGGCTTGGAATATGCACGTGAATCGCAGCAACTCACGAAGAAAGTGAATATCGATATTCCAGATACGACAAACGCTAATTCAATTTTTATTGATATGCCGGTGGGGAATGTTTCGCGAATAAATTCTGACAAATTTAAGGTGGAAGCGGAGTTTGTGGATTTGCCAAAGGCGAATAAGCCAGAAATTAACGTGCGCCGCGATGGCGATAAAATCGTACTGTCCGTTTCTGAGAAGTGTAACGCAATATTCTTTGACGGCTGCTTGAAGTTCTATAAGCCGATAACTGGCTTGAAAATTTATGCTCCTGCGGGCGTGAATGTTAGCGGTTTGTTCTATCAAAACTCGATTGAAGCAGAAAATTCCGAATCTTAGGACCATGCATTTGAATGATTTTACCGCTAATGCTACACTTGAAGGATGAAAGGTAATTTTTAAGCGTGGCTTGGTGGCAAGCAATTATTCTCGGCGTAATTGAAGGAATTACGGAATTCTTACCAATTTCTTCGACTGGACATTTGACGATTGCCGAGAAGTTGCTGGGAATGCGAATTGACGACCCGAGTGTCGTGGCTTTTACTGCGATAATCCAGATCGGAGCAATTTTGGCGGCAGTGATTTATTTCTGGAGCGACATCTGGCGAATCCTTCAGGCTTGGTGGCGTGGTTTATGGTGGAAGCGAGCGCGTCGAAAGTTTGATTATAAATATGGTTGGGCAATTATTATCGGCTCAATTCCTATTGCGATTGTCGGATTATTATTTAAGCACGAAGTTGAAACGGTTCTGCGCAGTTTGTGGTTTGTGGTGTTTGGGCTTATTGGTTGGAGCGTTGTTATGTGGCTGGCTGACGATCGTGCGGTAAATAACAAGCGTGGCGAAACTGAGACGAACTGGAAAGACACTTTGGCTATTGGCGCGGGGCAGTGTTTGTCGCTCATTCCGGGAGTTAGCCGTTCTGGCGCAACGATTTCAGTCGGTTTATTCCGTGGATTTGACCGCGTGTCGGTTACGAAATTGAGTTTCTTCTTGGGTATTCCAGCACTAGTCGCGGCGGGGTTGTTGGAAGTCGCTACCAAATATAAGCACATTTCTGGCGGCGTTGGCTGGACTTCAACCATAATCGCCACGGTAATTTCATTCGGCGTCGGTTATTTGGCTGTATCGTGGTTATTAAAATTTATTCAGAGCAATAATTTCCGGCCGTTTATAATTTATCGATTTGTCTTGGGTTTGTTGTTGTTGGTTATGCTTGGTTTGGGTGTGGTTTCTCACGTTTAGATATGATTGATTTTTCATATTGCCACATGTAAAATAAAAGCATAATCAATATAACTAAAATTTAAGGGAGTGAATTATAGTGGAGCGAGAAAACACAAGAAAGCCTGCATCAAAAGCTTTTGTGCTAAGTCTTTTTGTGATCACAATAATACTCATAATATTATTGTTTTTTATTAAGATTTCACCACGTGGAGTAATTGATCCGAACGCAGTTTCTATTCGTCAGGATTCGGGCGAGATTCAATATAAGTATGCTAATGGCAATTGGCAGAAAATAGTTTCGCTTGAGGATTTGAAAAATAAGGATAACGGCACTAATAAGGAAGATGGCAAGAAAGAATCTAGCAAATCTGATAGTCGCGAAATTGAGATCCAGAAGAATGCCTTGTACATCTAGTGGCGATACGCCGGGGAATCTGAATGGAAAAATATCATAGCCTACTCAGACTTAAAGGGCAAGGATGGTCGAGACGGTAGAGACGGGATTAACGGCAAGAACGGTCAAGACGGCAAAGATGGCAAGGATGGTCTTAATGGTCAGAATGGTAGAGATGGCCAAAAAGGCGACAAAGGCGACACTGGTGCGGCGGGTCCCGCTGGGGCAATTGGAGCCACGGGAGCTACAGGTGCAACTGGTGCTACAGGAGCGGCTGGCCGAAATGCTACTATTTCTGCAACTAATAGCACTCAGCCTTGCTCGACTGGATTGACTATTACCGGAAATGGCACAAGTAACCTAGGTTTACAATTTACAGGTAAGAATCTTCCTGCGGGTGGTAAAACAAATCAAGTACTCGGTAAGAAAACTGATGACGACTGTGATGTAGAATGGAAGGATTCATACGAAATTCGCGGAACTGGTATGCCTGAGGGTAATGTTAAGGCTAGTGTTGGCACGTACTATACTGATACAGCCGCTACAAACGGTGCCATTCGCTGGATTAAAACTCGTGGTAGTGATAAAACAGGCTGGAAGGTTGTATATGGTGACACTGGCTGGAGAAGTGTTCCTCAAATTCTCTCAACATCCATGAAAGCTAGCGTGGTCAAGGTTCGACGAATCAACAATACTGTTTATCTGTACGCAGCTCTTACGGGCTGGGCGTATAACTGGAACGGTGGTGGTACGGGCACGTTGCCAGATGGACTACGCCCCAGTGACCAGATGCAAGGCCCTTCTGCTGGACGACGGGGTAATTCGTACCTGACTTGGATCATTCAAACTAGTGGGCAGATTAATGCTGAAGCAGCTAGCGCTGAGAATCCAACGCCAACGCTCCCTCCGATCGTTAGCGTATCATATGTGCCAAATGACAATGTTCCATGGCCAACGACGTTACCTGGCACAGCTATGTAAGTAAAATATTTACATTTATCTAAAACCCCGTCTGTTAAATCCGGCGGGGTTTATTTATATATAGTCTATGTTGTTATATAATTGAGACATGTTAGACATTAAGTTCATCAGGGAAAATGTCGATTTGGTGCAAAAGTCGGCAAACGATAAAGGCTACAAAGTTGATATTGCGGCATTGTTGCAATTAGACGATGAGCGCCGCGATTTGCAAAAGCAGGTTGAAGCGCTACGTGAACAGCGCAATGTTATTTCAGCAAAGATGAAAGGCGGCCGACCAGATCAAGAGCTAATTGATCAGGGTAAGCAATTGAAAGTTGAGCTGGCAGAGCGTGAGGGTTATTTGAAGTCAACTGAGGAAAAAGTTGCGGCAATTCTTAAAAACGTCCCGAATATCACTTTTGACGACGTGCCTCTGGGTGGCGAAGAAGATTCTGTTGAGGTAAAAGTTTATGGCGATTGTAAAACTGGCGCAAAGGATCACTTGGATTACGCTGTAAGTCGCGGCTGGGTGGACTTTGAGCGTGGCGCTAAGGTGGCTGGTGCGAAGTTTTATTATTTGAAGGGTGATTTGGCTTTATTGGAAAATGCCGTAACTCAATTTGCCTTGGATTACGTAACAAAGCAGGGCTTCACATTTATGACCGTGCCACATATGGTCAATTTGCGAACAGCCGAGGGCGCAGGTTTTACTCCGAAGGGTGAGGGTAGCAATGAATATGTAGTTGACGGCGAAGATTTGACGCTAATTGGTACGGCGGAAATGCCATTAACCGGATATCACGCGGACGAAATTTTGGACGAAAAAGATTTGCCATTGCTATACGCTGGATATAGTCCTTGCTATCGAAAAGAGGCAGGAACATACGGCAAGCATACGCGTGGTCTGTTCCGGGTTCACCAGTTTAATAAACTGGAAATGTACGCGTTTTGTCTGCCTGAGCAATCTAAAGAGATTCATGAGAAAATTCTTAGCGTTGAAGAGGCACTTTGGCAGCAAATTGGGATTTCTTATCACGTGGTTAATATTGCGGCGGGCGATTTGGGTGCACCGGCTGCAAAGAAGTATGACATTGAATATTGGTCGCCAGTTGACCAAACTTATCGTGAACTGACGAGTTGCTCAAATTGTACTGATTATCAAGCCCGTGGTCTGAATATTCGAGTCAGGCGAGAAAACGGCACGATTGAATCTGTCCATACGTTGAATGGAACCGCGGTGTCGCTGGCTCGTTCTCTGGTGGTTATTTTGGAGAATTTCCAGAATCCAGATGGAACTTTGACTGTTCCTGAAGTACTGCGTCCATATATGAATGATCGTGACGTGATATAATAAGAGCGTATTAGTTAGTAGGAGGAAAAATGATTAAGGATATTACAATTACTGGCGTTAAATATGAGCTGAACGCCACAACAAAAAAATATGTTGAGCGAAAAATTGGTTCGTTGGGAAAATACTTGCCACGCCACGCGCGAAAGAGCGCATCTGCAGATGTGAAGATTAAGCAAATCGATAATCCTGGCGGCAACAAGTACGAGGTTGAAGTTATCATCAATGTGCCAGATAAGAAAATTGTAGCTAAGGATTCAACCATGAACGTTTTGGCTGCGGTGGATATCGTTGAAGCTAGGCTGAATGGTCAAGTTCGTAAGTACAAAGACGATGTGCTAGCTCACGTTGGCGGAAGTCGCGGAGTTTTGGCGAAGCTAAAACAAACTTTCGGCCGAAAATGATTGATAGATGAAATTAGTAGGAAAGCGTTCAGATTCTGGGCGCTTTTTCTTTTCAAATTGCCCGAAAAAAGTTATAATAAAAGAAGTTTTTGAAAATGCCTGAAAGTGAGGGAGTTTTAAGGTTTATGGCAATTACACAACAAAAAGCGCTGAGTAAGATTTTTGGCGATCCACAGAAGAAGATTTTGAAACGATTACGTAAGCAAGTTGACGTTATTAACGGTCTGAATGACAAATATGAAAAGATGTCCGACAAGGAGCTTCGGGCGCAAACTGATGAGCTGAAAAAGCGTTTGTCGAAGAAGAGCGTGACGCTTGATACGATTTTGCCGGACGCGTTTGCTGTGGCAAGGGAAGCTGCTAAGCGTGTGATTGGCGAGCGTCCGTATGATGTACAGTTGATTGGTGGTATGGTTCTTCATGAGGGTAACGTTGCCGAGATGAAAACTGGTGAAGGTAAGACTCTTGTGGCAACATTGCCGACTTACTTGAATGCTTTGGAGGGCAAGGGCGTTCATGTGGTGACGGTTAACGACTATTTGGCGCAGCGCGACGCTGGTTGGATGGGTCAAGTATATGATTTTCTTGGCTTGACCACTGGTGTGATTATTAACGAAGCGTCATTTGTTTATGATAAAGATTACGACAATGAGCATCACGACGATCCTCGAATGCGAAAACTTCGTCCGGTTTCGCGTAAAGAGGCTTACGCTGCGGACATTACTTACGGAACTAACAACGAGTTTGGCTTTGACTATTTGCGCGACAATATGGTTAACGACGTTGATTTGCTCAGGCAGCGTGAATTGAACTTCGCAATCGTTGACGAGGTCGACTCAATTTTGATCGACGAAGCTCGTACGCCACTTATTATCTCTGCTCCAGCGGCTGAAAATCCTGACAATTATTATACGTTTGCTAAAATCGCCGCGAAGTTGGTTCCGGAAGATTATGTTTTGGATGAAAAGCGCCGAAGCGTCGCTTTGACTGACGAAGGCGTTGAAAAAGTTCAGAAATTGTTGGGAATAAAAAATTTGTACACGCCAGATCACGTGCGCAGTGTTTATCACATGGATCAAGCTTTGCGAGCACAGACATTGTTCAAGCGCGACAAAGATTACGTCGTAACTAATGACGGAGAGGTGATCATAGTTGACGAGCACACTGGTCGTTTGATGCAGGGTCGCCGCTACAACGAAGGCTTGCACCAGGCAATTGAGGCAAAAGAAGGCGTTCCTGTGCTGGAAGAGAGTATGACCTTGGCGACAATTTCATTCCAGAATTATTTCCGTTTGTATAATAAATTGAGCGGTATGACCGGTACGGCGTTTACTGAAGCTGAGGAGTTCCAGCAAATTTATTCACTTGATGTTATCCAAATTCCACCGAACAAACCAGTTATTCGCGAGGATAAGGAAGATCTGATTTTCAAGACTGAAAAGGCCAAACTGAAGGCTGTCGCTGAGGCGATTAAGGATTACCACAAGCAAGGTCGTCCTGTTTTGGTTGGTTCTGGCTCTATTGAAAAGAACGAGCAAATTGCCAAATATTTGGAAAAAGAAGGCATTAAGTTTGAGATTTTGAACGCTAAGAACAATGAGCGTGAGGCCGCAATTGTTGCGAAAGCTGGTGAAAAAGGCGCGATTACTTTGGCTACGAATATTGCTGGTCGCGGTACGGATATTAAGCTTGGTGAAGGTGTTAAGGAGTTGGGCGGACTGGTTGTTATCGGTTCGGAGCGACACGAATCACGCCGAATTGACAATCAGTTGCGTGGTCGTGGCGGACGCCAGGGTGACCCAGGTGAGACTCAGTTTTACGTTTCGACCGAAGATGATTTGATGCGAATTTTCCAGGGTGAGCGAATTGCGTCGTTGATGGATAGGCTGGGCGTTGATGACGACACTCCAATTAGAACTCGGGCTGTTTCGAAAACTCTGGAAGCTGCCCAGAAGCGAGTTGAAGGCTATAACTTTGATACGCGCAAAAATGTTGTTCAATACGACAATGTGATTAACCGTCATCGCCGCGTCGTTTATGTTATGCGACGTAGGATTTTGGAAGGCGATAATATTAAGCCGGAAATTGAGCGATTATTGCGAGCTAAAGTTCACGAATTGACAACTCTTCCATCAAAGAATAATCCAAAGTTTGTCGAGGATTTCTCGGTTATTTTCCCAGTTGATAAGGAAAAAATTGAAAAGGTTGGTAAGGAAAAGAAAGATCGTTTGCGCTATGAGAAGGCGCTGGAGCTGGCTGAAGAAGCTTACGCGGAGAAAGAGCGTGAGATTGGCGCTGATGATTTGCGCGGAGTTGAGCGCGAAGTCTACATGGCGGTGTTGGATACATTGTGGATGCAACATTTGGAAAATATGCAACATTTGCGCGAGGGAATTCACTGGCGAAGCGTTGGACAGCGCGATCCTTTGGTGGAGTATCGATCAGAATCTCAGAAGTTGTTTGAGAGTTTGCAAGCTAATCTTCGCGATGAAGTTTTGGCAACGATATTCAATATTCATAAAGCCGACGCTACAGTTCGTCAATCTCAAGACGACGAATATGACACCGAGCTAACTAGGTTGGCGGAAAATGCCGTTGAGCGTGGCGTAAATGAAATTGGTTCGGGCGAGGAAAATCGCGACGATGACTTCTCTGTGAAAAAAGGCAAGACTAGCGCGGAATCAAATCGTGCGAAGAATCAAGCTCGAAAGAAGAAAAAGGCTCAGCGACAGAACCGTAAGAAAAATCGTAAATAATCAGAGAATTAGGCAATGAAACATACAGTTGAGGAAATTAGACTGAAGAATGGTGCGCGCGGCTTGTTGATTGACGTTCCAGATGCTACGGTAATGAGTTTTCAGGTGCAATTCAGGGCGGGCAACCGCTACGTTCTGAATAAAGATATTTACGAAACGGCTCACATTATGGAGCATATGGCGTTCGGTGCGAATGAAAAGTTTCGTTCGGAGCATAATTACGAGCAGGAATTTACCAAAAACGGCGCTTATCACAACGCTTACACTTCCGACTATTCAATGGTTTATGAAGCGATTTGTGCGGATTTTGAGTGGGACAGGATTTTGGAGCTTCAGAGGTTGGCTATTACAACGCCGCGATTCAACGCCGATGAGCTTGAGGCGGAAAAGGGCAATGTTCGCTCTGAATTGACCGGTTATCTCAACAATCATAACCGCGTGATGTGGCCGCGCATTCAGCAGGCGCTGGGTGAAGATATTTTGACGTACAATCAGCGTTTAAAAACAATTGCTAATATTGAACTGAAAGATATTAAAAATCATCACAAGCGAACGCATACTTTGAAGAATATGCGGTTTGTGGTGGCTGGAAAAATGGCTGGGCGAAAAGCGGCTATTAAAGAACACCTTGAGAGCTGGCAATTGGAGACGGGCGAGCGATTCGTTATTCCGCGCGATGAACCACGCAGGGCTAACCCAGTCTTAGTTAAGCGAAAAGAGGCGACGAATTTGACGTTTGGCTGGTCGATGATGATTCCGCGCGAGTTAAGCGATGAAGAAGTCACGGCTATGAACGCATTGAACCACATTCTGACCGGCACGATGAGCTCACGGATTTTTGGCGCGGCTCGTAAAAAAGGCTTGGCGTATGGTATTTTTAGCGATACATCGATTGGTTTTTACGATTCGGCTTGGGATTTTGGTGGACAAGTAAATGTCGAAACTGCAGAAAAGCTCTTTGATATTATCGTGAGAGAATTGAAGAAGGTTTTGGCTGGATCTATTTCTGAAGAAGATTTGGAAAGCGTGAAATCATATTCGTTGGGTCGTTATCAGATGGGCGCTCAAACTGTTGGGCAAGTAAGCAATTTTTACGTAGGACGATATTTTGCTGATGATTTCGTGAGAGATTATGCTGCCGTTCCAGATTCTATTTTGGCGGTAACTCCCGATCAGTTGATTGAAACGGCTCGTCAATTTTTTGCGTCCAACACGTGGACGTTGGCGGCAGTTACTTCGGAAGAAAAAGAGCTATTAACAAAGTTGTACGATAAGCTAGACAAGCTGTTTTAGGGTGTAATCGTAAATTGCCCGTGATATAATCAGGTTATGAAAATTGTCATTGCTGGTTTTGGTGTTGAAGGTCAATCTAATTTGCGTTATTTTCGGGAGAAGTTTCCGGAAGCTGATTTTTTGGTGTCAGACGAGCGTGAAAAAGTAGATAATTTGCCGGAAAATGTGGCTTATCAGACGGGATTTTCGGGGCTGGAGAACGCAGATTTAATCGTTAGGTCGCCAAGTCTTCCGCCAAAAAAGATAAAGACTAGCGGTCAAATTTGGTCGGCGACTAATGAATTTTTTGCCAATTGCTCAGCGACTATAATTGGCGTGACTGGCACAAAAGGCAAGGGAACGACGTGCAGTTTTATCTCGTCGATTTTGCGTGCGGCAGGTAAAACCGTTCATTTGGTGGGAAATATCGGCGTGCCAGCTTTGGATATTTTGCCGAAAATTGAGAAAAATGACATTGTTGTTTACGAATTATCCAGTTTTCAATTGTGGGATTTGCAGAAATCTCCGCACGTTGCTGTGGCGCTGATGATTGAGCCTGACCACTTGAACGTCCACGCTGATTTTAATGATTATTTGGCGGCAAAGGCGAATATTACCAAGTCTCAAACCGCGGACGATTATGTTGTCTATAATTCTCAAAATGAGTTTAGTTCGTCGATTGCATCCGCGAGTTTGGCGCAGAAAAAGGAATATCCATTTGTTCTCTCGGACGATATAATTTCTGCAATTCGCCTGCCGGGTAAACATAATGTCGACAATGCGTGCGCGGCGATAGCGGCGGTGAAATCGATTTTGCCGAACGTGTCGGATGATAAGATAAAGGAGGGGCTTAGCGAGTTTACGGGGTTGCCACATCGATTGAAGTTTGTTGCTGAAAAATACGGCGTGAAATATTACGATGACAGTATTTCGACCACTCCGGGCAGTGCGATTGCGGCGTTAAAAGCTTTTGCGGAGCCGAAAATTTTGATTTTGGGCGGCTCAGATAAAGGCGCGGATTATTCTGAATTAGCGAAAGAAATTGCCCGACAAAACGTGCGATTGATAATCATCAATGGCGCTAACGCTGATGAAATTAGGGGAGTTTTAAGAGAAGAAAAAATTGATTGCGAAATTGTCCAATTGAACATGGCAGAAATGAAAGAGGTTACCGAATCAGCCAAAAATAAAGCGCAATCTGGCGACGTGGTGATCCTTAGTCCAGCAGCTGCCAGCTTTGATATGTTTAAGAGCTATTCTGATCGTGGCAAGCAATTTGTCGCCGCCGTAGAAGAGCTTTAATCTTGATAAACTTCTGGTTTTAAGACGCCGATGTATGGCAAGTTGCGATATTGCTGGCGAAAATCCAAACCATAGCCAACGACAAATTCATTCGGTGTATCGATGCCAACATAGTCGGCTTTTGCGTCAACTTCGCGCCGCGCTGGTTTGTCTAATAGCGAACATATTTTTACCGACGCAGCATTTTTTGCGGCAAATAATTCTCTTAGCGCCTGGGCGGTTCGACCGCTGTCAATTATGTCCTCAACTATCAACACATGTCTATCCGCCACGTCGGTATCCAAATCTTTGATGATTTTTACAGATCCAGAAGATTTTGTGTCATCGCCGTAGCTGGAAACCGCCATGAAATCAATTTCCATATAGCAATCCATCGCTTGTATCAAGTCGATCATAAACGGTGCTGCGCCGCGTAAAATGCCCACGACAACAGGATTTTTATCGTGATAATCCTCGGTCAATTTTTTCCCAAGTTTTTGAACTGCCGTTTTTATATCTTCGTTCGTAAATAGAATTTTCTCAATATCTTTATCCATCTTTTTATTTTAACAGAGAATTGAGCGCTGAAAAATGGTATAATAAAATATATGCAACCGCTAAAAAAGAAAATTGGTGAATTAGAAAAAGAAATTGAACAGGCTAAAAAAGCGCTGAAGTTTTCTGATTTGGAGCAGAAATTGGCGGAGCTGGATGATCAATTAAACCAGCCGGAAATTTGGAATAATCCCGATTACGCCCAAGAACTAACAAAGCAAGCCGCCAGCCTTCGTCAGACTGTCGAGCCTTGGCAGACTTTGACGGTGCAGGTTGGCGATATGGTGGAGCTGATGGAGCTTGGCGATGACGATTTGCTGCCAGAATTTCAGGCGCAAGTTGCGGCAATTGAGAAGAGTTTTGATAGACATAAAACCGATTTGCTGTTCTCTGGTGAATATGACAACCGTTCGGCAATTATGCGTATTTCTACTGGCGTGGGCGGGCTGGATGCGCAGGATTTTGCGGCGATGTTGGAACGAATGTATTTGCGCTGGGCGGAAAAATCTGGCATGAAAGTTGATACGCTGGAACGCTCGACAAATGACGACGCTGGAATTAAAACGGTCGTTTTGGAGATTTCTGGTTCTTTTGCTTATGGAAAATTGCGGTCGGAAAATGGCGTGCATCGTTTGGTGCGATTAAGTCCGTTTAATGCGGACAACTTGCGGCAGACTAGTTTTGCGCTTGTCGAGGTTTTGCCGAAAATTGACGCGCCCGATGAAATATCAATTGACCCGAATGACTTAAGAATTGACGTCTATCGTTCGGGTGGCAAGGGTGGTCAAGGCGTGAATACGACGGATTCGGCGGTTCGAGTGACGCATGAGCCGACAGGGATTACGGTGGCTATTCAGAATGAGCGTTCACAGATTCAGAATAAAGAAACGGCGTTGAAGATTCTGCGGTCAAAATTGCTAGCGATGAAATTAGAGCAACACGCCGAAACTCTGTCTGATCTTAGGGCTGGCGAATCAGCAAACTGGGGCAGTCAAATTAGAAATTACGTTTTGCATCCATATACGCTAGTTAAAGATACGCGCACAAAGCACGAAAATCGCAACGCTCAAGGTGTTCTGGACGGCGATATTGACGAATTTATCACAGCATATTTGGAACAAAATGCTGATTCTAAAAATATTTAGCTTATGGTATAATACCATTAATGATTCTGTTAGATAGGGTAACGAAGAACTACGGAAAAAGTAACAAGCCGGCATTGAACCGAGCAAGCATTCATGTTGGCGCTGGTGAATTTGTGATTATTGTTGGTACGTCGGGTGCTGGCAAATCGACTCTTTTGAAGCTTTTGACTCGCGAAGAAAAGCCGAGCTCTGGAAAAATTGTGGTTGGTGGAATTGATTATGACAATTTGAAGGATAAACATATTCCGCTGTTGCGTCGTAAAATTGGCGTGGTTTTTCAGGATTTTAAGTTGCTTCCGAATCGAACGGTGTTTGAAAATGTGGCGTTTGCGCTGGAAATTGCTGGAATGACAAATCGGGAAATCAAGGCGACTGTGCCGAAGGTGATCGAGTTGGTTGGTCTTAAGGGGAAGGAAAAGCATTTTCCTCATCAGCTTTCTGGTGGTGAGCGTCAGCGTGTAGCGATTGCGCGTGCGGTGGTTCGTCAGCCGAAGATTCTGATTGCAGATGAGCCGACTGGAAACTTGGACCCGAAGCATAGCTGGGATATTGTTCGCTTGCTGGAAAAGATTAACAAGTATGGCACGACGGTTATTTTGACGACTCACAACGTGGAGATTGTTAACAAATTGAAGCGGCGCGTTATTACAATTGATCATGGTAAAATCACCTCTGATCAGGCGAGAGGGAGTTATAAACAGTAATGAAATCAGCTAGTAAATCCAACAAGAACAAAGAAACTATTCGCATACGTCAGCGTCGACGAGGTTGGTTGACGTTTGTCAGAATGTGTCGATATGGCATCAATAACTTTAGTCGTAATGCCTGGCTAACGATTGCCGCAACTGCGGTGATGAGCGTCACGTTGATTATCGTGTTTATAACGTTATCAGCGCGCCAGGTTTTGGTTGATACCGTTTCAAACGTTTCCAAACGTGCCGATATGTCAATTTACTTAAAGGGTGACACGCCAGAAAAAACGATTAAAACGATTAAATCTCGAATTGAAAAATTAGATAATGTCGATAGTGTTAAGTATATTTCCGCAGAAGAAGCGCGTGAAAAGCAAGCTGAGCAATATAAGGACAATCCAGATACGCTTGAGGCGATTCGCGAATCTAGTAATGAGATGTCGGCGACGCTTCGTGTTTCTGTGAAAGAACTGAATAATCAGCAATCCTTAAATAATTTTGTTAAAACCGATGATCTGTATAAAAAATATAAAGATCCTAACAGGGAACCATCATTCTCCGGTGAACGTCAGCAAGCTATTAAAACAGTTGGTAGTTGGGTGAGATTGGCGAGTATCGGTGGGTCAATCGCTACAGTTGTTTTCGTGGTGATTTCATCGCTTGTGGTCTTTAACACTATTCGTATGGCAATTTTCAACCGCAAGGACGAGATTGAGATGATGAAGTTGATCGGCGCAGAACGCAGTTTCATCAGAGGTCCGTTTATTGTTGAGGCTATAATGTACGGATTTATCGCGGCAATTATCGCAACGGTGGTTGGATATGGACTGTTAATTTTCGCACATGATCCGATGGTAAAGTACGGAATTCCTATCGATAATCTTTTGAATCATCTAAAAATGTACGGCGTGCTGGTTTTCTTGAGTATGATTCTGGTCGGCGCGGCAATTGGCGTGGCGTCATCTTGGGTGGCAACTCGCAAATATCTTAAGTTGTAAAAGTCCTTGACATGCTGATTATGCTTATGCTAACATAGATGTATGAAACTACGGTCCACCACACCAGTTTCGGCATCACTAGTCAGCAGAGCTTCTCTGGTGGCGATGTCTGCATTGCTCGCTGGATCGGGCATTTTTGGCTTGGCATCACACGTATTAGCTCGCGACTATAACGCCGAAATTCAGGCAAAACAGCAAGAAGCAGACAACTATAATTCTGAGGCTTCGCGCTTGGGCGAGATGGCTGATAGTTTACAGGCGGAACTCGATAAGATAAACGGACAAATATCAGCTATTCAAGCGCAGATTTCTGATAGTCAAAAGAAGATCAATAGTCTTAATGATCAGATAAAAAAGAACGAAGAGCTAATTAAGCACAATCGTAAAGCGATGGGGCGAATTTTGGCGGATTTGTATGTTGATGATCAGATTTCGCCGCTGGAGATGCTTGCTAGTTCGAAGAATATTAGCGATTACATCGATAAGCAAGAACAGCGTAATTCTCTGAAAACTTCATTGAATGATAAGATTAAAGAAATTAAGTCTTTGCAGAAAAAGCTGGAAGAGAATAAGAAGTCTGTCGAGAATACGCTTCGCGACCAAGAATCGCAGCGCAATGCGATGGCAGCCAAACAATCGGAGCGGGCAAAGCTAATTGCTGATACAAAGAATGACCAGAATAATTACACAGCGTTAGCACAAAAGCGCAATAGTGAAGTGGCGAAATTGCGTGAAGAACAGCGAGCCGCGATCGTGGCGGCGCTGACTACACAAAATGGCGGGAGTAGTAGAGGGGCAGTTCCGCCGGCTAGTCCTGGCGGTGGTGGCTACCCTGCGATATGGCGTAATGCACCACTTGATGCTTATGTTGACAAGTGGGATTTGTTTACACGTGAGTGTGTTAGCTATGCCGCTTGGAAAGTTGCTAGTACTGGACGATATGTACCTAACTTTGGCGGCGCTGGCCACGCGTATCAGTGGCCGTCAACGGTGGCACGATACGGCATCCAGAGTGGTTCAACGCCAAAAGCTGGATCGGTTGCGATGTGGAAGATTGGTCGCTATGGTCACGTAATGTACGTTGAGGCAGTACATGGCGACGGCTCATTGACGGTTTCTGACTATAATTTAGAATGGGATGGTCAATATCGCTATTATACAATTGACGCCTCGAAAGTCGCTGCACGAAAACTTACCTATATCTACTTCTAATAGCCCAACAGATCTACGCAAAAACGCTCGTGCTAGTCGGGCGTTTTGTAGTATAATAAGCATATGGTTACGGGAGAAAAAAGACAGCAGCTGAGTTGGTTTTTGACGCTTATTATCGTGTCAATTGTCAGTTTTGTTGCGGGCGCTCGGTCGGATGCGTTATTTGCTAATGTAGCGCCAGCATTTGGGGTTCGCACTTCAAATAAAACAATTGATCTATCTAGCGTTCAAAAAACATATCAAGAACTGATTGCTAATTATGACGGAAAATTGGATACTCAAAAGCTAATTTATGGCGCCAATCGCGGGCTAGTTGAAGCGGCTGGCGATCCTCATACGGCGTATATGGACCCAGATGAGACGAAGGAGTTTGACAAGTCATTAAGCGGGCAAATTGGTGGTGGAATTGGTGCGGAGATTGGTCTTAGAAATAATAAGCCGACTATCATAAAACCTCTGGAAAACAGTCCAGCTCAGAAGGCGGGAATTAAGGCTGGTGAGGCGATTGTTAAGGTGAATGACGAGGCTTCTTCTGACTGGTCAGTGGAAAAAGTTGTGAGTAAAATCCGCGGAGAAGTTGGTACGTCCGTTAAATTGACATTATTAAGCGATGGTCAAACGCGTGAGGTGTCGGTTGTGCGTCAGAATATAGTTTCTCCGGCAGTAGAGTCGGAAATTGATGGAGAAATTGGTATTTTGAAAGTTAACCGATTTGGCGACGATACAGTAAGTTTGGCCAGGAAATACGCTTCGGAGTTTGTTGAAAAAGGCGTTAAGAAGGTAATTTTGGATCTGCGAAACAACCCGGGCGGAACGGTTGGAGCTGCTCAAGGACTATTGGGTATCTGGCTGGACAATCAAATAGCTATGACCGAGCGTAGAGGTTCTGAAATTGTTAAAACGCTGCGTACGACCGGAACGCCAATTCTGGGCAATATGAAGACAGTGGTGCTTATTAACGGTAACAGTGCCAGTGCTAGCGAAATTACGGCTGGGGCGCTTCGTGAATACGGAAAAGCCACGCTGGTTGGGCAGAAGAGTTATGGTAAGGGAAGTGTGCAGATTGTGCTTGGGCTGCCTGGCGGGTCGCAAATGAAGGTTACGGAAGCCAGATGGTACACGCCAAAGGGCAAAAATATAGATAAAACTGGTATAGAACCTGATGTAAAAGTTGATCTTTCGTCGGACGATGTCAATAATAACGTAGATCCGCAGATGGATAAGGCGAAGTCGTTATAAAGCTTGTGTTTTTGGGCTGGACAACATAAAATGGAGATAGTATGAACGGACAAAAAAAGAAGATTTTATTAGTTGAAGATGACACCGCATTATCGGCGGTTTATCGGTCACGGTTGGAGATTGAGGGGTTTGACGTTAGGGAGGCCAACAATGGAGAAGACGCTCTGTCTGCCACTGTTGAATATCGTCCAGATTTGATTCTTTTGGATGTGATGATGCCAAAGATTAGTGGTTTTGATGTCCTGGATATTCTTCGCAATACGCCAGAAACTGCTAATGTGAGGATTATTATGCTGACGGCGCTTAGTCAGCCAAAGGATAAGGAACGCGCTGAGAGCTTGGGCGTTGATGATTATTTGGTGAAATCCCAGGTTGTAATTGGCGACGTTGTGGCTCGCGTAAAGCATCATTTGGGCATTCAATAGAAGCTAAGCTGAGTAAGAGAAGTCATCCTCTACGGGGGTTGACTTTTTGCTTGTTTTTTGATATAAAGTAGTTATATATGGAAAAATCAAAGCCAACACAGAGCCCTGAACAAGAACAACGAAAAACCCCGAGAGATTATGTAGTTGCAACTTTTCCTGTTGATACCGATCCAGATAATGCAAGGCGTCCACTAACCGTTATTCGCAGTGGTCAAGACGGAGAGGGCGTTAAGTATGACAGAGGTTGGAATCCTATTGGTATGTCGGTCGTGTGTGACACTGATTCCGAGAAGGGTATTGGTCCGATTAAGTTGTTTATGGAAGTATATAAACTGGTTAAAGTTGATGGAGAGCATACTACTAAAACTGCGATTGTGCCATTAGGGAGCATTCAGGGTCTAGAAGCAAATGAAGGTTATATTAAGTATCTTTATGGAAAAACTACTAGGGAAATGATTGAAGAAGGAAAAAGGGCTGCTGAGCAAATTTGGCGGCAGAAACATCCGGATAGTGAATGGAATGAGATATTGGATGTGGAGACGCCTCCAGAAATCCCTAGCGACGACTTGGATACAGAAGGTAATTCTGAGAAGTCTTTAAAGGGCGAAGTTAGTCCCGCAATGGGGAGCCTAGCCGTTAAGGATGTTGAAGTTTCGCCAGTGAAGACGGATAAGACTGGCGTCGGTTCACCAGCCTTGGTGATGACTAAAGAAGAGATTCCGGTGTCGATTGGGGCGATTAAAGTCAATGACTCAGTAGGTTTGTCGGCGGTTGAGTCAGCTAAAAAGCCAGTAGAGACGGGGCTAGATGAAAGCGATAGCCCAGAGCTAGATCGTTTTAATGAGAGAGTGCGAGAACTGATGAAGCCTCTAGAGACTGATGTAGACGGCATGCCTTTTGAGAACGAATCTGTGCGAGTAAATTATGATTATCTATACGATCCGAATTATGTGCCGTCAAATAATGTAGAGGACGCTGCCGTTAGAAACCCAAAAGGAGTTCCTGTATCTGAGAATAGCTTTAATGCTGCGAAAGAGGCTATTTATGATCTAGCTACGAATCCATCGTTAACGCAAATAATTAATCCCGAGAGGTCGCTTGACTCTAAAGTGATCATAAATAACATTAGAGCCAGTCACCTTACGCGTTGTCGCTTGTTTGAATATTTAACCTCCAGTCTTGATAGGTTGGCGGTAGTTAATCCGGGTGCTTTGGCAGACAGAGTCCTTCGCGACTCATATGATAATCTAAAATCTCCTAATTACCTCGGAGGTAATTATTATGCGGGTAAAATGCGCAGTCGTGAATATACTGTAGTGTTGGCAATTGCTATGATGGACGGCTCATTTAATGTAGACAGACAAGACAAAATGGTTACTCATTATAGGGGTGGCAAAGAGAGAAGTGGTATGCATAGGGATTCTGCAAGGGCACTTCTCGAATATGTAAGAAATAATTATTGATATTAAAATAACTCCGTATTTACCGGAGCTATTTTAATAAAAAGTTTTTACCGATTAAAGAACAACAACTTGCGTTCGGCGTTCTGATTTGCCGGTAAACTTGGTTTTCTTAACTGACTTAAAGCCAACTACGCCATCTTTTGCAGCGTGGATGGTGAAATTGCGGCTAACGTATGTACCGTCACCAGCGATCTTTGTGGCACCAGTTTGGCGAACTAGAACTTCTCCAGCGGAAACTTTTTGACCGCCAAATCGCTTAACGCCAAGACGTTGACCAGCATTGTTGTGGATATTCTTACTAGAACCACCAGCTTTAACCTTTGACATTCTTTACTCCTTATAGTTTCTATAAAACAATCTGTTCTAGTTTATCGAAAATAAAGTCAGTTGTCAAGCGGTTTTGGCTATATCTGCGGGTTTTAATACCAATATTTCTCTGGCAACAACTTGATCTTCACGGTAATATAAGAGGTTTTTATCGATAATTTGTTGATATCCAAGTTTTTTAAGATTCTTTATCAGAGGCAGGTGAGTAAATTTACCTTCGCGATTTTGCCACGCTGGAACGGCTATACAAAGCGTTGTGTCTGGGTGGATTTGCGAATGGATATTTTGTAGAAAATCGCTAATTATATGATTACAATTTCCAACTACTTCGTGAAGTTTTTCTGGGCTTGGCGGAGCGGAAAACGGCTGACCTAAATATGTTTCGCAAACAACGCGAGAAATCCGTTTCTTCTGTTCATCTGTTAATTTTACAGAGGTGGCATCGGCCTGATGCGCTTGCCAGAAAGTTTTTGTCGAAAAAGTTTTTTCCACCCAGATCATATTTTCAGTCGTGTAAGATATCATCTTATCGCTCAAATCGCTGCCATAAGCATTCACGCCGATAAGCGCAGCTTCTTGTAGTACCGTTCCTGTGCCACAAAACGGATCCCAGAGGTAATCGCCAGGTTTTGCGCCAGATAGGTTAATCATAATTTGTGCAAGTTTAGGCGGAAGCATTCCCACGAAGGCATCGCGCTTTGGTCGTCCGCGGTCGCGCTGAGTATACGAATTGATATTTTGAGCGCCACGACTTTCAGCGATTATCAAATCTCCGTACGCGTTCTTAGCTATGATAATTTCAATTTTCGCCTCAGACCTGCCGAGTTTATTATTGTGAGAGGTCGCAGTGGACAGCGCGGCGGTTTTATTAGGAATTAGACGCAAACTAACGCCAGATTTTTTCAAGTTGTTTTTTAAGATGATTCCGATTTTTTGGATGTTCCTCGGATCTGTTTTATTGCCATAAAAACTTATTCCAAGCGTTATTTTTTTCTGGCTATGTGAAAGTTTTTTCGTGTATTTTTCAACAATAATTTTTGAGGCTTGGAGCAGGGTATTGCGGTCTGATTTTTGCGACTTTATCTTCGTGATAACTTGTCCGTATTTAATTGTTCCGCCGAGATTGTCAATTGATAAATTGTCGCAATTAACCGTGGCGGCTTGGTTGGAGATTTTTTGGACATTTTTAGCACCGTAAACCGCCTCTAATTCAGCGATAGAGATTTCTGGTTGACGGCCAAGAATAGCTATAAACATGTCGTAATTATAACATTTATCGTGGTATAATGAAGGTTATGTTACCGAAGGTGTTGCAATTGTTGAAATCGCCACGAGCCATTATGAGCGTTTTGACGTTGGCGGTTTTGGCAATAATAATTTTTCTATCTCGGCACGAGCTCGTGAAGGCGTGGAATCTGTTTTTGCATGCGGATTTATGGCTATTATTCTTACTATTGCCGTTTCAGATTATCGTGTACTTCGCTGGCGGCGAGATGATTTTTTCGTATTTAAGAGAGAAGAATCTGATTCATCATATTTCCAGGCTGGAGCAGACGAGGATTGCGCTGGAGCTTAATTTGGTCAATCATATTTTTCCGTCGGGCGGAGTTAGTGGTATTTCGTATACGACGTGGCGGATGCATAAGCTCGGCGTGAGTTCAGCGCGTTCGACATTTGCGCAGGTGATTCGTTACGTTACGGGATTTTTGTCGCTTTTGGTTTTGTTGGTGATTGCTGTGCTGGCGCTGGCTATCGACGGCAAGGTTAATCGTTATATCGTTGCCGCTAGTTTCTTGCTGATTATCGTGGTTTTGGCATTAACTTTTGGTCTAATTTTTATGTTCTCGTCGAAGCGACGCATGCAGACGACTGCCGCTAAATTGTCTAGATTTATCAATACACTGGTGAAAATTGCAACCTTGGGCAAGAAGCGACGAGTGATGAAGTCGAAGAAAGTCGAAGAGTTTTTTGTTGATATGCAGGACGATTTTCAAGATTTGTCCAATCATCCGAAGCTTCTAATAAAACCGATGATTTGGGGAACTGTCTACACTGTTTTTGACGTGGCGATGTTTGCTGTGGCGTTTTTATCACTGGGTGTTTTTGTTAATCCGGCGATTCTGATGGTTGGATATGGCGTGGCGGGATTGGCTGCAATTGTCGTGTTTACGCCTGGAGGTACGGGCGTTTATGAAACTATTATGATTATTTTCTTAAGCATGGCAGGCACTCCGCCGGATTTGGCGATTGCTGGAATAATTTTGACGCGAGCAATTTTACTTACTGGCACGATTATCTTTGGCTATATTTTCTATCAACACGCACTGATTAAATACGGCAAGCCAGATGATTCCCAGATTTAGCGTTAGCAATTTCATAGCAGTTGTCAATCAGACTTTTGACGTGGCTTTTGCTGGGATGGTTGAAGTTGAGGGTGAAGTTTCTGGCCTCAAGTCTTATCCTCCGAAATACGCTTTTTTTGATCTGAAAGATGACGATGGGCTGGTTCGGTGTTTTGTTGGTTTTAGTAATTTACGCACGCCAATTGAAGATGGAATGAAAGTTGTCGTTCGAGCAATGCCAGTGCTTAGAGATAATGGTGCCTTTAGTCTGAACGTTCAAGAGATTCGCCTATTAGGCAAGGGAAGTTTGAAGCGAAGTTTTGATCTTTTGAAGCAAAAATTGGCAGTCGAGGGCTTGTTCAATTCTGAAAGAAAGCGCCCATTGCCGCAATATCCCCAGCGAGTGGCTGTTATTTCCAGTACAAAAGCGGCGGGGTATGTGGACTTTATGAAGATTTCTAGCGAACGTTGGGGTGGCGTGAAGTTTGTAGTCGCCGATGTTAATGTACAGGGCGTGAACGCTGCAGATCAAGCCGTGCGAGCAATATCATATTTTAATCAAATGTCAGAATCTCCAGATGTGATTGTTTTGATTCGTGGCGGTGGCAGTGCGGAAGATTTGGCGAGTTTTAACGATGAAAAACTAGTGCGGGCGGTGGCGAGTAGTCGCATTCCAACAATGACTGGAATTGGTCATGAAATTGATGAGAGTTTATGTGATTTGGCGGCGGACGTTCGCGCAGCCACACCGAGTAATGCCGCGCAATTGCTGTTTCCTGACAAGCGAGAAGTTATTCGGCATTTGCATTACAGGCTAATTGACGCGAAAGATTCAATTTGTAGAGCTATCGAAGAACAGTCGCTTAATGTAACAATGTTGCAAAAAGAAGCGCTAAAACAGTGGTCAAGTCGTGTGGATGCGGCTGTAAATGCAACATTGTCGCAACAAAAAGTCATCGCTGAGTATGACCCAGAGATGGCGCTGCGTCGTGGTTATGCAATGATCAAGGGCGATTTACAGATTGGTAATATTGTAGAGATTACAACAAAAGATATAATTATGAAAGCGAGGATTGAGAATAGTGAACAACGATATGACAATTGAGCAAATGATGGCTGAATTGAACGAGCGAATCGCGTGGTTTCAAGGCGATGATTTTAATCTGGATGAGGCGAAACAGAGATTTATTGAGGCGAGAGAATTATCAAAAAAAATTACTGCTACGCTGGAAGATATGCGACATGATATCGAGGTCCTTAGCGAGGATTTTAACGCTGAGTAGGATCTTTACATCAATTAAAGCATAAGCTATACTTTACAATATGATGACGAGAGATAAGAGTGAGCGTGGCTCAGTTAATGGCTGGATGGTCGGCACAATCGGCTGTCTGATATTGTTTTTGATTGCTGGATCTTTGGCAATTTGGGCGTATATGCAATACTCCCGAGAAAAAAGCAGTGTTGATAGTAAAGTTGCGATTGAAGTCGCTGAGGGCAGGAGAAAGCAGGCTGAGTATGATCAGGGGCAGTGTTTAGAACAAGCTAAGAGTCAACGTATTGAATTTGTTGGTCCTACTGAGTATGGTCGAGTATCATTTTTGTATCCAAAAATCTGGAGCGTATATATAGCGAATGACGGCAGCGACAGGGGTGATTACAAAGCTTATCTTCACCCTGTTTCAGTTCCTTCGACAACTAATAAGTCTAGCCGATTTGCGTTAAGGTTGGAGATTATCAATAAGAATATGGATACGGTGCTGAATGATTATCAATCACGACTAAAAAAGGGTGAGCTAACTTCAAGTAGTACTGAGTTTAATGGAATTTCAGCAACTCGGATTGATGGTACGTTTGAGAAAGAATTGCGCGGCTCTGTGGTTTTGATGAAAGTTCGCGATAAAACCATTCGTTTTTCAACTGACGCGGACACGTTTAAGCCAGATTTCCAGACTATATTGAGCACTGTAAAAATCTCTGAATAGAAAAACCCAGCACATATTTGCTATACTAGAATTGTATGGCAGGTAAAGAGTGGAGTGATGCTGATTTTGGAGGATTGCCGAGCGTTTTGGTGGCGGCACACGAGCTGAAAACGCCGCTGGCTTTGATTAGGCAATTGGCGCTACTGTTGGACGACGATTTAACCAGTTCTGCCGATAAAACTCAGATCCAGCAACGAATTATTCGGACTTCTGAGCAGGCGTTGCAACTTACGATTGATTTGGCAAATTCAGCCAATTTAACGCCGTCGTTATTTCCGCTTGAACCGGTTAATCCGTTGGCTTTGTGTCAGCAAGTGGCGATGGAAACGAAGTTTAACACAATGCTTTACGGACGAAAAGTTAACTGGCCTAAGAGCGGTCGAAATAGTCAATTGATATTGGCGAACCGAACGCTTTTGGGGCGAATTTTAGCGAACTTTTTGAATAACGCGTTAGCGTATACGGAGGACGGATCGGAGATTAAGGTTTCGGTTAAGGCGACAAAAGATGCCGTAAGGATGAGCGTGCGGGATTTTGGGCCGATGATGAGTTTGAAGGAATATCGGCTTTTGCTTGATGAAATGGAAACGCGAAAAACCGTGCGGACAAGGCCGGAAAGTAGCGGGCTGGGGATTTATGTGGCGAATCAATTTGCGCGGGCGATGAACGGGCGGATTGGTCTGATTCGTCACCGTGATGGATTGACTTTTTATGTAGAAATGCCAATTAGTCGGCAGTTGAGCTTGATATGAAAAAACTGTTAATCGTTGAGGATGATAAGAATTGGGCGGATATTCTGGGCAAGTTTGCCGCGGATGCCGGGGCGGAATATCGAGTGGCGGTTTCTGGTGGTCAGGCGATTGAAATTATTGACGATTGGCAACCTGACGCTTTAATTTTGGATATGTTGCTGGCTGGCGAAACGGCGATTGCTCTGTTGAATGAGCTGCGATCGTACGCGGATTTGGCGAGTTTGCCGATCGTGGTTTGTACGAATATCGACGTTAAAATGGACGATTTGCGTCCGTTTGGCGTGAAGGTGATTTTGAATAAAACATCGATGCGCCCGAATGAGGCGCGGGCGATTTTTCGAGAGGTTCTAAATGACGGGGCAGAGTGAACGAGTAAAAGCAATTGTTTTGAGGCGAACGAATTACGCCGAAGCTGACCGAGTTTTGCAATTATTAACGCCAAAAGGTCGACGTAGCGTAATCGCAAAAGGCGTGCGTCGGGAGCGCAGTAAATTGGCGGGCGGAATCGAATTATTCGCGATTTGCGACGTGGTTATTCGCTCTGGTCGGGGCGATTTGGGGCTATTAACTTCCGCTCGATTGTCGGCTTTTTATCGGCATATTTTGGAAGATTATGATCGAATGCAATTTGCGTATTCGGTGATGAAATTAGTTTCTGCGGCGAGTGAAAACATTGACGAGCCAGAGTGGTATTATGTGCTGAGCCAAGTTTTAGAGCAATTGAATAATCCCGCGATAAACCAAAAATTGATTGAAACGTGGTTTTATTTGCAATACGCGAGTTTGCTGGGAGATGAGCTGAATCTTCGAACGGACGTAACGACTGCAGCGCTACTTCCTGACAAAAAATATATGTACGACAATGCGGAAAAAGGTTTGAGATTGGCGGAGCAGGGCGATTTGGGCGCGGACGCCATCAAGCTACTGAGGCTGATTCAAGCAAAACCGCTCGCGAATGTGGCGCAAATCGGCGGAATAACTGAGGTTATAAATGATTGTTGGCTGACCGCCAGACAGCACGCCGCGGTGTAAAATTGCTCGTAAAATGGTATAATTTAGGAAATAATGTGAATCGCCATGTTGCCAACATGGAGAAAGGTTTTTTCAATGAGTCAAGCAAAAATGGAAGATATTATTAGCCTGTGTAAGCGCCGTGGTTTTATTTATCAAGGTTCGGATGTTTATGGCGGTTTGTCTGGAACGTGGGATTATGGTCCGCTTGGCGTTCAATTGAAGCGCAACATTATGAATTTATGGTGGCGAATGTTTGTTGATGAGCGCGACGATATATATGGCGTTGATGCGGCAATTTTGATGAATCCGAAAGTTTGGAAGGCGAGTGGACACGTTGACACATTCGTTGACCCATTGTGCGAAGATACGGTTAATCATAGGCGTTATCGTACGGACCACATTCTTAAGGACAATGGAATTGACGCTGACGGCTTGACGATGGAGCAAATGGACGAAGTGATTGCAGAAAAGGGAATTAAAAGCCCAGATGGAAATCCGCTAAGCAAATCGCGAACGTTCAATATGATGTTTAAGACGAGCGTTGGAGCCACCGAAAGTGAAGACAGTGTTGCATATCTTCGCCCAGAAACCGCTCAGGGAATTTTTACCAATTTTAAGAACGTTGTTGATAGTTTTTATCCAGACTTGCCGTTTGGAATTGCTCAGCAGGGTAAGGCGTTTCGCAATGAAATTGCGCCGCGAGATTTTGTTTTTCGTAGCCGAGAGTTTGAGCAAATGGAGATTGAATATTTTGTCAATCCAGAAAATTGGCAGGAAGCGTTTGATGAATTGTTGAAGTCGAC
>CAUTWT010000007.1:0-24918 GCA_963542525.1 uncultured Candidatus Saccharibacteria bacterium
TCCGCCCAGAATTCTTAAACCGAATTGACGACATCGTGATTTTTGATCGCATTCACCCTGAATCGATGCGTGCGATTGTTGACGTGCAATTAGAAAAAGTTGTTCGCCAAGTTAAAGACAGTCGCGACATAACGCTGAATTTTGACAATAGCGTTCGTGATATGTTGGCGCGAGACGGCTACGACCCAAGTTTCGGCGCTCGGCCACTTAAACGTTTGATTCAAAAACGCGTACTTGATCCTTTGGCGCTCGAACTGATCAATGGGCGAATTCACGACGGAGATACAGTAAAAGTTGCTGCCGTGGATGATCGAATTGCCTTTACGAATATCGTATAATAGATACATGAACCAAATTCGCAGCGAGCACTTGGAAAATCATACCAACAAAACCTATCAAGAGCGGATGAACCAGACAGCGTCATCCAAATTCGGAGCTATCGCAAAACATCTTGGTGAAAACGTTAAACTGCTTGATTTTGGTTCTGGTTTCTCGCCAGAATTCATCAAACAAGTGACGCAAGCAGGAGCCCACTACGTAGCCTATGATGTTTCACAAATTGTTCAATCTCAACTTCAAGAAAATAACATTGATTTTGTTACTAAAGAACAACTTGAAAACGCCGAAGATGAATTCGACATTATCTACATGTCGAGTGTATTTCACGAGTTGATGAGCTATCTATCCCGACCCGAGCGCACTAAAACGTTCGCGATGCTAGATAGAGCACTCAAGCCCGACGGCACCATTATCATCCGTGATTGGGGTCCCGGCGAGACGTCTAGCCTAGTTACGTCTATCGAAGTAGCATCCGAAGATGTCAACGATGAAGTTTGCACATGGATCGAAGCGCTTGTTAAAAATTCAGTGATTAGCATGCCTACTATCGTTTGCGACGACAATGACAATCCTATTGCTCCGTATATCTACAAGGCAAATAGCCAAACTATTTATGAAATCATGTTTCACGCGGTTTGGGGTCTGGATTCACTTGAACGCGAATCAAAAGAATCGTACGTTATCGTGGACCACCTTATTCACAAATGGATTTGTGCGCCACATGGCTACAAAATAACACAGTCGCAGAATGAATTCGATGAAACATATTTGCCACATTTACAAAAATACTTCAAAATTGATAGTATTCCATGGCCGACAAAGGTTATTTACGAACTAAAAAAGAGATCGTAAATAACACACCAGCAAACTTTATAGCACAACTACCACAATGAATTACAACGATAAGCACTACAAACTAACCATCAAATCAGCGCTTTTAGGAATCGGCAGAATGCTTGGTTTGCCGAAATATTTTCTAATAACAATTGTCGCGACCGTCGCCTTCGCCGTGATAATTTATTTCGCAATCAACGCCAATTTTTACGGACCGCTGATGATGTCGCGTTTACCAATCCTCGATAAAATCGCATTGCTCGGTTCGATGATTATAGACATCTTCAAACAAAGTTTCACTTCACTAAATGGCGCACTGCTTATGGTAGTGTCAATTCTTCAAGGTATATCGATCGCCGCTGTAATTTTTACAGCAAAGAATAATCGCGACAATGAAAAAACTGTATCTCGACAAGTCGGACTAAGCGGAATCGCATCAATTGCCGCAACAATTGGACTCGGCTGCGTTCCCTGCGGAACATCACTAATTTTACCAATTGTAACCCTATTTTTCTCAGGAGCTGCCGCCGCCACTGCCGCAAATATCGCCAGCGCAATAGTCCTTTTGTTGGCTTTACTGCTCAATTTATTCTCGCTATATAAATCAGGTCAAATTATTTTTATGTACACAGAATTATCTAAACAGGAGAAAATATGAATCGACAAAAATCATCAGGCATAGCACTTATTTGGGTTCTTTCAGGAATTGTAATCGTGGGAATCGTGGCTTTGTTTATTTATGGAATTGTCAATCGCCCGCCGAATCGTCACATTGGCGATAACAAACCGTGGAACGAAGAAATGTCGCAAGGATCCGCTGATGCGAAAAACGTGTTCATTGATTATACTGACTATTTTTGCTCATTTTGCGCCGAGGTCGAAGCCGCAACCAGCACAGAATTCTTCAAAAATGACTATATTAAATCCGGAAAAGTTCGTTATGAGCATCGCGTAGTGACACTATTAAAAGAGATGACCAACAATACCGAAACCGGTGCTCACGCTGCGTTTTGTGCTGCCGACCAGGATAAATATTGGCAATATACGCACGATATCGTCCCGCGCATTAAGCGTGATTACTTCGATAAAGGAATTGGTGTAAAAAACGTTGCTGTGCCGAAAAAAATCCCTGTTCTTCCACTGGAATATTTCCTAACTTCCGCCAAAAACGTCGGCATGAACGAATCGCAATTTTCCGATTGTATGGCTAAAAAACTACACCAAAAAGAAATTGATAGCAACACACAAAAAGCCTTGTCGCTTGGCGTGAATGGCTTGCCATATATGGTTATTAACGACTATCAAACCAGCGGATTCGTCGGTGGAGAAAACGGATTAAGAAGTATTCTTAAAGCCGGCGGCGTCGAATAATTATTTGATTTGTCGCGCGGAATTAAGCAACTCCCGTGATAAAAATAACAAGCACCCGCTTACGATAAACATAACGTTTTTCTATTTGTTTCGCTATCCTTGAATAGTTATTCCCATCTAAATAGCTTAATGGCTAAGAAATAAACAGCGAAAGTCCAAGCCGCGATAATACCGAATTGTGGCAAGACTTCCATAAAACTTGCGTGCTCGGTCATAATTAGCCGAAAACCATCCGTGATTGGAGTTATAGGAACAAATTGAGCAACGCTTCGCAACCATTCTGGAAATAGATAAAGCGGGATAAATGTGCCAGACAGAAACATCATTGGAAAAGAAATCAAATTGCTTAATGCAGAAGACTGATCTTCGTTTTTCGACCAGCCAGCAATCAATAGCCCTATTCCCACCATCATGAATGCCGATAATATAGATATAACGACAAACAGTGTCCAATCGCCTCGCATATTAAAGTGAAATATCAAAGCGCCAGCGACAACCATCATGATCAAGCTAAGCAAGGAAATAATCGTATAGTGAATTGCTGTAGAGATAATCAACTGACCAGAAGTAAACGGCGCTGCACGTAAGCGTCGGTACGAGCCACGCTTCTTTTCAGCCGGCATTTGATTAGCTAGGCCAAAAATACCCATACTTATCAAGCTGAAAGTTAATAGCCCCGTAAATATGTAGTCAAACGACTTTAATTGTTCATCGCCAACCGCTTTACCAACAGCTTTAAGCGGAGCTTCGGGCTGGCCCATCTGACTATTGATGTTATTGGTAATTTGGCTCATTACCGCCACTAGTGTATTACCCGCCTGCTCAGAACCTTTGGCGTAAAGAACGTTCATCGTGCCTGTTGGAATAGGATGATTGCCATTATTTTTTATCGCGCCAAAATCACTTGGAAGCTCAATAATACCGTTAAGTTCCGACCGCTTCATCTTTTCACGTGCGTCATTCATATCTTTAACGTCTTTAATTTTGAGAATCGAATCCTTCGAATTTTCTTTGGCATTTTTAACGAAACTTTTGGCAAATTCCGTCTGCGAATTGTTGACAATTGCAATATTAAAACTGGTCGAATTATTACTGAAAACCGACCCAAACACTAATAGAAAAATCAGCGGAAAAAGGAAAGTAAAAAATAGCGCCATTTTATCTCGGACGAAACGCTTTTGCTGAGCGCGAACTTGCCCGAATATTCCAATCCAATATTTTTTCATATTAATCCCGAATTGCCTTTCCTGTTAAATCAATAAACACGTCCTCTAAGTTGGCCTGCTCGACAACTTGCTCTTTCTTAAAACCACGTGCCAATAATTGCTGGATGAGATTATGCGGCGTATCAATTGTGATAATCTTACCGCTATCCATAATTGCCAGACGGTCACACAATAATTCTGCTTCGTCCATATAATGCGTCGTCAAGAGAATCGTAATTCCCTCATCGCGAATTTCCTTAATCAAGTCCCACAAATTTCTACGCGCCTGCGGATCAAGCCCCGTGGTCGGCTCGTCCAGAAACAACACTTTTGGATTATTCACCAATGTTGAAGCAATCGCAAAACGCTGTTTTTGACCGCCAGAAAGTTGCTCGACATAATTCTTAGCCTTTTCCGTCAATTGAACCTTAGCGAGCAGCGCCCCTGTATCAACCGTCCGACCATATAAACTACCAAACATTTTCAATTGTTCACGCAAAGTCAGTTTGTCATAAAAAGCCGTCGACTGAAGCTGAATACCAATTATATTCTTAATATCTTTAGGTTTCTTAGCGACATCTATGCCGTCAATTGTAGCCGTGCCGCCATCAATTGATCTGAGCGCTTCCAACATTTCCAGCGTTGTTGTTTTACCCGCGCCGTTAGGACCAAGAATCCCAAATATCTCGCCCTTTTTAACTTCAAACGACACGCCGTCGACCACGTTATTTCCATCATAAGTTTTAACGAGTTTATCGACTTTTATAATTGGCTCGAGTTCCACTCCGTAAATTCCTCTCTGTTGTAATTATAGTAAAGCTGGTCTTCACTTATCATCGATAATAACAAAACCAAAATACTAGTGCTATACTTATAATATGCGCATTCAGAGAAAAAAAGCAAAACCAAAATCGAAAAAACTATTTATTATCATACCGTTTTTGATATTGCTATTTTCGGCAGGGCTATTTGGGATATATTTCCTCAATCAATCACACTCGCGACAAACGACTGCGCCATCTGACGAAAAGTATTATTTTGCCGATTCGAAATATTCTGGCATTCGCTCAAAATTTGTCACCAGAGATAACAAACGGGAAAAAGTTTCAATTGAATATCCGATCACGGAAAATGAAAAAATTAATCGCTTAATTAGCGAGTCGATTGATAAAATTGATCGCGATTTTCAAAATACAGTTTTACTGGCGACAGTTTTTGATAAGCCAATGACCGAAACAATTAGCTATCAAGTCACACATAACACTCCAGAAGCACTGTCAATTGTCGTCAATATTAAGCAGGATATGAACGGCGCGCATCCAGCATCAATGACGCAATTTTGGACTTTCGACAAAAAATCTGGCGAAGTCGTTGGCTTGGCTGATTTTACAAAACAGTCCGATGAAGCCGCCGAAGCAATCATATCCGCTGCCAAAAATAGCATTTCTCAGACCATCAAACAACGCCAACAGCCAGAAATTGACCTGAACGAAATCATAAATAAAGAAGCTTTGTCCAATTTCATCATCACCAACGACGGCAATGCGTTGGCTTGGCCGCTCGGTCAGGCGTCGCTACTGCCGTCATCTTACGGCGAATTGACAATTACTGTGCCAATTTCCTCCGTCTCTAAATATCTGCAAAACCCAACGGCGAGAAAATTCGCCAACATCCCCAAGCCTGCAGAAAAACCAAAACCAGCGCCCGCAGCTCCAACTCCTACCGTCGCAAATAAAACAATTGCCTTAACTTTTGATGACGGACCTGGACCATATACTGAAAAACTGTTGGACATATTGGATAAGTACGACGCCAAGGCGACATTTTTCCTAATCGGCAGCAAAGTTTCAGCACGTGCCAACACGTTACGTCGTATGCAGTCGCGCGGACATCAATTAGGTAATCACTCTTGGTCGCATCCAGAGTTAAATAAGGTCTCGGCGGAGCAACTCGCTAGTGAAATTGACCAGACAAATAACGCCATAAAACAAGCCGTTGGCATCAAGCCTAACATCATACGTCCGCCATACGGCGCGTTTAATCGAGCGGTTTTGGAGCAGTTCCGTCAGCGCGGAATGTCGGCAGTTGTTTGGTCTGTCGATACGCGCGACTGGGCTGATCGTAATAGCGAAATCGTCTGTTCAAGGGCTGTCGCTGGCGCTCGCAACGGAGCTGTGGTTTTAATGCACGATATTCATCCGACATCCGTGAATGCCGTTCCTTGTATCCTTAACTCACTCAAACAACAAGGCTATTCATTCGTAACGGTACAAAATTTAATCGGCGATATGACACCGGGCGCCGTTTATCCGTAAACTTAATCAATCTCAAATATCTTATATTTTGAAGTTGCACCGCGCACTAATTTAACTTTGGAAGACGCAACCTTAAAATGTTTTGCTAATATTTTAATAGCCGCCGCGTTGGCTCGACCTTCAATTGCTGGAGCTTTGATATAAACCGTCAATGTGTCGTCATCATTTTTCACGACTTCCTCACGATGGCGAGAGTTTGGTTTAATGTGTACGGAGATTTTCATAAAATCTTAAAAATTTATCACTTCCAATTCCCGCGGCAAGATTTCTCGCGCAACTTTACTCATCATATTTGTCCATTATATATATTTCTGTCTCATCAAGTGACATAATGTCGTCCAGATCGGTAATAACCGTCTCGTCTATAAAACCAACTTTAGACAGCTCTCTGAATGACGATAGTTGCAACCATGAAGAATTCCAAACACCAAACACCATTCCATCTGCAATTACAGGACATCCGTATAATATAGAAATAATTGAGTTGCGTGACACAAGTCTACACAAAGGTTCGTTAAATTTTCTATTTCTGTCTAATTTAATACTAATACGTTGTAGCCATATATCTAAGTACCCCACATTTGGAACATCGGAAAACTTACGTATAATTTTTTGGTGTATATCCCCTCGTTCCTTTTCCGCCTCAAACGATATCAACTTTGATATCACAGAAGCGCCAGTTGCATATGTCCGAGGATTATTAAGCATTATATCCACTACGGTAGCAATCATCGCATCGCTCTGAAAGGGCTTATTCTTAAGAGCTTCTATACGCTTTCGAAAATCCCCAAGCAACCTATTTACGCTTCCCGAATTTTTATGTATTTTTGAGAAGTTCCTTATATAAAGTAACTGATGCTGTAGTCCAAGATTATTATCTCCATAATTAGATAAAATCAGGCTAATCTTATCAGCCTTAACCGAAGTGTCAATAACATTATCCGCGACCACCGTCTTGTTTGGATTCAATTTGAAATTTAATTCCGCTAATATACCACTCAACTCTAGAAGAATTTTTTCAGCATCTTGACGACTATTTGTGAAAATTCTATAGTCGTCCCGATATCTAAGTATCTTATATTCTTTAATCTTCGCTTTTCTCAGCTGCTCGCTTAACAACATATCTGCGAAGCCAAGGACCATTTCCGCAATTAAATCAGACACCATGTTGCCTTGAGGTATGCCGTTTGTCTGTCTGTTATGCATATCTTGCAAACAATTGTCAATACTATTTCCTAGTAGTCCATTTTCTTTGTCTAGACCTTTGCGGTTAGATTTCGCTGTTTTTTTGTCATGAAGCGCCCACGCGACTGAATGTGTATACAAAGACCCGTAACAATCTGTAATATCTGTAGTTGTAAGATATTTGAATTCTAGTGATAATTTAATTGACGCCTGTTCTGTCTCGCTCCACCAACGATTTATATTCTCTTCTTTTTCTGTGCTTCCTTTGCTATCATCGGGTTTTTGTGGAATGTTTATCGCAATAATCTTATCATTGCTTCGCATCCTTTCGAAGCGTTTCTTAATAAAAGTCCAATTCTTTTTCTCTGTAAGTAAATTCACTAGCTCAACATAAAGAATCGGGTGAACAAGTTCATATGGTCGCCATGCGTATGCACCATCTTTGTTAGCAAGTAACGTATAATTCACACCCTCAAAAGCACCTGGACCTTTCTTGCTGCTATCTCTATAATTTCCTTTTTTTACTATATTATCAGCACAGTCTAATAGATTTTGCATATTAAAATAAGCAGGCAAACCAAAATTGCAATATGAATTAGGTCGTAGTAATAAATCTCTGGCTTCAGAATGCTCTAATTCTAAGATAAGCTTACCCATTATTTCGCAATCTTTCAAATAGTATCACCTGTTGTCATATTAAACATTATACTACGCCCCACTCTATCCCATAATTATTTCCTGTTTTATCGAAGAGGTCTTAATAGCCAAAAAACCTAGCAGTTCCACTAAAGGTAAAAACATATTGACGCCATAGCTATTCGAAGTCTTATCATCTTCCGGATTCAACGGGCTATCATCAGCCCAAATCCCCGGATAAACGCTGGATATATTTGTATTATTCGCATCATCTTCGCCACAATTATAATTAACTTTTTCCTCCGATGAATTATCTGACGAAACAGGAATTTCTTGAAGAACTGGAATATTTAATTCCCTGTTCAAAATATTATCGGTATCATCACAATAATCGCTCGATTCTTCAATTTTTACAGAGCATTTTGCCTCATCGCAATCATCCGTAGTAACCAATCCCCTACATTCTTCAGCCAATTCAGCTTTTTTCGCGAGTTTTTTCACAACCTTATCGACGATATTATTCCGATCAATTACATCATCGGCTAATTTCAAATCGGGAGTAAATTGTCCCATTATTTCAGGTCTATTGGTCGGCAATTCTTCCGATTCACGCGTAACTTCTTCGCCCAACTCTGCGCAATCACCCAAATCATCCGTCATATTATCTGTTTCATTCACGACCGTACAATTGTCAAAATCTTCATCCACAGCAATATTCTCTGAATCTTCGAAACATACTTTATGCTTTCCAAAATCACATTGCGGTAAAATTGGCAAATCCTTCTTATTTTCTGTCAATTCAACAGATTCAATTCTTTTACGCACAGCCTCATCGTTAAACTCAATCTCAGCTGGCGCATTATTATCGTCATCATTCATCGCCACATCAATTTCATTATTGACTTGAACAAAATCACGCACAGGCAAGGAATTTGACTCATTAGAAATAGCTTTTTCAACCAGATCATCCCTTGGAATAGAATCTTCCAAAATCGGTGCAGAGTTTATATTGTTTTCATCCCCTATATAGCTATCTTTCTTTATAGGTAATTCTCTCGGCAATTCATCCTCTTTATTAACAGCCGGAGCTTGATTCTCAGAAGACATACCTACTTTTTTATCAACGTCTCCCGAATCCACCAAATTAATCTGACTAGCCGCCTCGGTCTCGTCCGACTCTTCGTTAATTTTCGACGAGATATTTTCTTTGATTATTTTCGCGCTTGGAATATTTTCCGACGACACACTCTCACTATCCAAACATTCATCATCCGTCGATTTGTTCACTTCATTATTTTCCGCCGACACGCGCATCGACGCATCGTCATCACTCACTTCCGACTTAATCGCAGGTTTTTCTGGTACGGATTCTGGTATAGATTCAGCCTTCTCATTTTCTGATGGACTATCTTTTTCAATCGACTCGGACGCGCCCTCTTCGTTATCAGCACTGACATATCCAGCAACAACAACACCACAACCATCGTCCATTAAGGCAGACAAATAACTCTTCGGCTTTTTTGCCGCCGGACGCAAATTCTCTTCCGCAAAATTTCGCATTCTTAGTATTGAGCAAGTTCCCGCCGCAGCACAACTGGCGCACGCTGCGCTGACTACGTTTTGGCAAATCTCCGATCGCCTTTCGTCACTCAAATATTCTTCTGTTGTTTCCGCTTCACTTTCCTCAGTAAATGACGTATCAATTTTCTCACCGCTAGCAACCGCTTTTACCAAATTTAATTCAGCCGCATCATCATCAATTTCTGCTGAAGATAGATCCTGAAAATTAACATCGCCATTCAACGCCGAGAAAACATTAAAATCGCCCGCTCCATTTGCCAAACCTTCGTTCATTGCTCAAAAAACGTCTCCGTCGAAATTTTCAATTCACTTACACCGGCGGCGGATAATTTTTGCCAAACATCTTTAACAAACGGCAGACTTCCACAAACCAAAAAATGCGCATCTTCTGGCGTTTCATGAACAATTTTTTCCACGTCAAATCGACCGTTAAACCAACCATCTTTTTCCTCGACTTGCTGGCGAGTACTAAACTTCTTCACTTTAATATTTGACGCCGCTAGCTCATTTTCAAAAACCATATATTCTGGCGATTTTTGACTAAAATATAAAAACGTCGGCTGGCTAGAACTTGCCATAACGCTCCAAATTGGACTAAGTCCACAGCCCGCAGCAATTCCGACCAAAGGACTTTCTGTTTGCGGATTAAAATCGCCGTAAGCGTGACTAATTTGTAATTTATCGCCAACATTCCGCGAACATAAATAGCTAGAAAATTCACCGCCAACATTCTTCACGGTAATTGACATTAGCTCATCGTCAGGAGTAGAAGAAATGCTATAAGCCTTTCCTTCGCGCACGCTACTACCATCAATAAAAACCGTAATATATTGCCCGGCGGTAAAGTCGAACGGTCGCGCAAAATATAATGTCTTCACCTCAGGATTTTCCTGACGGACGCGCACAATTTCAACCTCTAATGAATCACGCATTCTCCAACGTACCTTTCCATTATTTTCTGAGCTTCTCTAAATTCTTCGTCAGTAAAAGTGTGGTAATTCGCGAACTTTGGACTAATTGTCGTGCCAGTGCGAAAATGCTGCAAGGCAAATCTTTTCGCGCCCTTAACCAGTTCGCCAATCTTCTCAAAATCGCTAACTTCTAGTTGCTCGCGGACAATCGTCGTACGGAATTCGTGATCAATTCCCGAATCAATCATCAACCGAACATTCTCCTTGATCGCTTCCAAATCAATCGGTCGCGCCGCAATTTCAACATATTTTTCCAGCGGACCTTTTACATCCATCGCAATAAAATTGATCAGCCCTTCTTCAACCATTCCGCGAACTATATCTGGATGTGTGCCGTTGGTATCCAATTTAATATCAAAACCAAGTTTCTTAATCATCCGACATAATTCCGGCAAATCTTCATTTACCGTTGGCTCGCCGCCAGAAATCACCACGCCGTCCAGCCGACCAACTCGCGATTTTAGAAATATCATCACTTCATCAACTGGAATACTCGGCGCTAACCGTTCAGGTAATACCAATTCAGGATTATGGCAATAGCCGCAGCGCATATTGCAACCAGAGAGAAACAGAGCTGCCGCCACATGCCCTGGATAGTCCACGAGCGACAGCTTCTGAATTCCACCAATTGACACTTTAAGCTGCCGCGACGGCGCTAAGTCGCTGGTGTTCGGCGGCATCGTCATAATGCTCCCTCATTTCAAATTCCGCTTGCTTACCCTTATTCCATTGAGAAACTGGACGCAAGAAACCAACCACACGTGAATAAACTTCTGTCGATTCGCCACAATTTGGACATTCTGGATGCTCGCCAACAATATAGCCGTGATTCTTACAAATTGAGAAGCTTGGACTGAACGTGAAGTATGGCAATTTGTAATTTTCACAAATCGTTTTCACTAATTTTTTCAAAGTTTGCGGATCGTCCATGCGCTCGCCCAAGAAGAAGTGAATCACCGTGCCGCCCGTGTACTTGGTTTGCAAATTGTCCTGAAGATCCATCAACTCAAACAAATCGTCCGTATAATTAACTGGCAAGTGGCTAGAGTTGGTATAGAACGGACATTTAACTTCGACACCAATTCCGTTAGCAAAATGCGCTCGATCTGGGAAGCTGGCTTTATCAAGTTGTGCCAATCGATAAGTCGTGCCTTCAGCTGGCGTTGCCTCAAGATTGTAATTATTGCCAGTTTCCTTCTGATATTCCACCAAACGATCGCGCATAAAATCAAGCGTTTTCTCAGCAAAAGCCTTGCCTTTTTCCGTGCCAATATCAACGCCCAACAAATTAAGCGCTGCCTCATTCGTGCCGATCAAACCGATAGTTGAAAAATGGTTCTTCCAATATTGATTGAAACGCTGTTTAATGTTTCGCAAATAAAACTTGGTGTACGGATACAAATTAGCGTCGGTCAATCGCTCCAAAACTTTACGCTTGGTTTCCAGACTGTCCTTTGCCATATCCATAAGTTCAGCCAACCCCTTAAAGAATTCTTTTTCATTCTTAGATTTTAGCGCCAGTCGTGGCAAGTTTATCGTTACCACACCGACCGAACCAGTCATTGGATTTGAGCCGAACAGGCCGCCGCCTCGATATTCCAATTGACGATTATCAATGCGCAATCGACAGCACATCGAGCGCGCATCTTCTGGATCCATGTCAGAATTAATGAAGTTTGAGAAGTACGGAATACCGTATTTAGCGCTAGCTTCCCACAAACTTTCAATCACTGGATTGTCCCAATTGAAATCCTTGGTGATATTAACCGTTGGGATTGGGAAGGTAAACACGCGACCATTAGCGTCACCCTCAGAAAGAACTTCCAACAGCGCCTTGTTTAACATATTCATTTCTTCTTGATATTCGCCATAAGTCGTGTCCTGCATCTCGCCACCAATAATCACTGGATTATCTGTCATATGCTTTGGACATTCAAGATCAAGTGTAATGTTGGTAAACGGCGTCTGGAAGCCAACACGAGTCGGCACGTTGACATTAAAGACGAATTCTTGAATAGCCTGTTTTACTTCTTCATAACTCAATTTATCGGCACGAATAAACGGTGCTAATAGTGTGTCAAAATCAGAGAAAGCCTGCGCGCCAGCCGCTTCACCCTGTAGTGTATAAAAGAAGTTTACGACTTGACCAAGCGCTGATCGGAAATGCTTAGCTGGCTTAGAGGCAACCTTACCAGCCACGCCAGTAAATCCTTCTTGTAATAAGTCAGTCAAATCCCAACCAACACAATAAACGCTTAACAAGTTAAGGTCGTGAATGTGCAAGTCGCCTTCTTTGTGAGCCTTTCCAATCTTCGATGTATAAATCTTATCCAGCCAGTAAGTCTTCGTAATCTCCGCTGAAACATAGTTATTCAAACCCTGAAGACTGTAGCCCATATTAGAGTTTTCATTAACTTTCCAGTCCAAATTTTTCAGATATTTATCAATCAAATCAACGTGTATATTAGAGGTAATTTCGCGCAATTTTTTATGCTGATCACGGTAAATAATGTACGCCTTTGCAGTCTTCTTAAACTTAGAGTCAATCAACGCATCCTCAACAATATCCTGAATATCTTCAACGCTTGGTAGACGCTTTTGGTTACGAGTTTCCAAAACACCCAAAACTTTGTCGGTCAATTCAACTGCTTGAGCGGCGTCAAATTCACCAGTTTCCAGTCCCGCCTTTTCAATTGCTTTTTCAATTTTTTTCCGATCAAATTTAGCAGTTCGACCGTCGCGTTTTTTAATTGATTTATACATTCCCCCTCCTTATTTATAAAAACAGCAAACTAGCCCAACCTCTCCAGTGGGTGCATGTTGCAAAAAACGTTATTTATTTTCTAAAACACCATATGTAGTGCTTAATATTGAATATACACGCGATATATAGCGTCTGTCAATGAAAGTACATTGTATTATTTACATTTATGATTTCTTTACATGGACTGCAGTAAATCGTAAGCAACAGCCGCTGATAGTGCTTGCATTTGGCGAAGATTATCGCCCGGCTTGAGTGGCGGCTTGAGACTACGTGTAAGGAAAAATCCGACAAATGACGCCAGCATTTCCGCGTTCAACTCACCCAGCCACGGCGTTACGTCATGACCATGGCGCGCCATATCAACCAGAAATTCTGTCGCACCAGACCCCTGGGGCGCATAGGAAGCCCAGTTCCAGTCAACCAACTTCAACTCGCCAGTTTGCGGATTAAATGCCAAATTATCACTACGAACATCCGAATGATTAAAGCAATCTTCCATCTGTTTGGCAAATTCTTTAGCGCACACCGAAATATCAATCAACTCATCGCGCTTTTCTAACAGCTCAATTATAACCTGACAACGCCGCTTATTAATCTCCAACTGATTTGGCAATAGTTTTTGATAGTTATTAATCAACCGACGACGAATATCAGCATCAGCAATAATCTGATCAATCCCATCATCTAAGCCAAGTTCTCTCGCCGCAAACGGTTGTAGTTGCAATTCTTCAATTAGCTCCTGCGGCAATTTTATTTTTTCCAACTCTCGAACCGCGGTTATCACCGTCGAAATATAACGTTCCGCGACAGAGTTATCCGTCGGAGGTTGCCACAACCACCCATCTGACGAAGCGTAACTGCTCGTCATCAACACGTAACCGTCATCAGCCAATTCAGTCCAATCAGCAACATATTGCGGATAAGTTTTCTGTAACAAGCGTGTTACTGCATAATCTTTTTTTAGCCAGCCTAATTCCCGCTCGCCCTCATCCGACAATAAATTAGCATCAACTTCTTTAACGAAAATTGTTCGATCACCCGATGACACTAATGCCCGACGATTAAGCGAAAAGCCGCCACTTACCGGCGTGATCCGTAATTCAGATAAATCAACGTTTAGCTCCGTCGCCGCACATTGCAAGGCTCTGTCGGTTAATAATTTATCGTGATCTGGCAATGTTCCCATGCATAAATTATAACATCAGACAACTTAAATCCGCTTAGTAAATATCATTACTCTATTATTACGAGTTTGGGAATTTTTTATCCACTCCCCTGCGCACGTCATCAAATTCAGACCCTCAGATACACCATTAGCTGGCCGAATAAAACTATTCATATCCACATCAGATAATTTAACTGTTTGTTTTTTTATCACCTGATAACGTAGTATTTTACCATCACCACGCTCGACACTAATCGTATCACCGGCATTCAAAGACTCTAGCTTATTAAAAACTCCACCTGAAGTTGTACCCGACGCATGCCCAATAATTATTGATGCGCCTAACTGACCTGGCTTAACACTGCCGGTATACCATCCAGCATCAAATATGTTGACAGGTGACTGCATTGAACCGTCCGAATTGACGCTCATTTGCAAAACCCTAGCCTTAACCCCCAACTTCTCAATGGTGATGACTCGCGGCAAGTCCGCAGCTACTTTATACTTAGCAATCGCATCATCTGAGACTTTAGTTTCATCTTTACCTTCACTACTTCTACGATCATTAGAATCATCGCTGCGTGCTGTTACTGGCGCCCCATTAACGGCGTTCTTTATCCGACTATTCAACAGCCAAGAGTCAACAAACGAATATATCGAGATTGTTAAGAGAATAACTGCAATTACACCAGGAAGCTTTTTACGAAAATTACCGCCTAAAATATTTCGCAAAGATTGCTTAATATATCTCTGCTTGCTACCCCGAAAATCACCGACAAACACAGACTCTCCATAGATATCTAGCAAGCGGGCTGCTCGAGTCAGTTTTTTATTAATTAGCGTAGGTTTCTTTGATGATTTTATACACTGCCGAGGCTGTTTTTTCTTAGTTGACGCAGAATGATGAGCAATATCCGCAGTATGCTTCATATTCACACTATCAGTCACATTTACAACAATATCACTCATCAGCCTGCGTCGCGGTACGACCACTCGACCCCTAGCATTTGGCGGTGTCTGTAAATTGCGTATATTTCGTTCTCCCCGTACCATATCTACCTCATTGTAGCCAACAGGCACGCTCTGCGTCAAACCGCTTATGGCGTGCCTGTCGATTTTTTAAGCCTTTACTTCGGCTCTTTACTTCTTACTAAGACTCTTTCGCTTTGTTACGAATAGCAGAGCGGCTGCTGAAGCGACTCCAGTTATAGCCCCAATCAAATTAACAGACAATTTTTCACCACCTGTATTTGGAGCTTTTGGAGCTTTTGAGTCATTCTGTGCCGTCAGTACAACATCATTACCGTCACCGCCAACATAACTAATCTTGAAGGTTGCACCACTTACAGTTACTTCTGCACCTTCTGGTAAGTCCTTAAACGTTCCCTGGACAGGGTTAGTGCCGTTGTTGCCGATGATCGTAAAGGTATCGCCCTTCTTAATGACACCACCAGCCAAGTATGTTAAGTCTAGACTACCCTTTAGATAAACATCGTGTGCAACAATCTGATCATAGTGATCCTTGTTTAAGATTTCAGCCTTATATACACCGGTATTATTTAGAGAGAAACCTTCCAGTACAGTAATTTTACCTGGTGAGTTGCCCGGAGAAACAATACCTGATACATAAAGACCCTTTACCGTGGCATCACCGCCAAATACACCACCTTCACGAACGGTCACATGAGAGCGACTACCATTTAGTAAAACTGTTTCACCTTTTTTAACAGTCACAAACTCATCAGGCTTGTCGCCGTCTAATTGTATTGTTTTAGCCTCGTTAGTATGACCAATCTGACCGTTCGGGGTGCCACTAGTGTTATTTGAAGACTCAACCAGTACTGTACCTTCATTATCTTTATGAGCAACCAGTTTACCTGGACCACTAAGTTTACCAGTAATCTTCAATGTGACATTTGGTGCCAGCTGATACTCAACGTCACCATTAAGTGTAATGTCGCCAGACAGAACCGTCGTCACATTCTGATGACTTGCAACGTAATAACAACGTATTCCACTAGAAATCATCGAGCCATTTTCAAAAGTGATTTTACTGGAACTTGTCTCATTGTCATAATAATCAATATCTAACTGGCCTTTATTTTTAACCAAGATACTATTAGCGCCAGCTAGCGACACACTAGCATTTTCTCCGACAATTTTTTCTGCAGCTTTTATATAACCATCTATATTATTACATCCAGCATTAGTAACCTCAAAACGGCTTATTGTCGGTTTGCCATCAAATCTACCATCAAATCCATTCGATTTCAGATTTGATAAGCCAGTGACAGCGCCTGTAATATGAACACCTGGTATTTTATCTTTACTGTCGCTACTAGTCTCGTCGCCAGTAAATTCAGCATTTGAGGTAAATCGCATCGTATCAATGCGATAATAGGCGCAAAATTTGTCGTCAGGAAGACTATCCTTTTTAACCTCTAAACCTGACAGGGCTACCGTTAAATCATTCTGAATATTTTCACTAGGACCATCAACACACTTAAATACCAACTTAGAACCTTCTGTTGGTACTTGACCTTCTTTCCAGTTACCAGCGGTTGACATTTTATGGTCGCCAGCTGAGCCAGTCCACGTAAATGAAGCTGGCGCAGCACTTACCGGCGAATGAAGCGCCACTATGCCAACAATAGCCGCCACCGACGCGGCGCCGATTATTTTAGTATAAGAAACACCCATTTTGTTTCCCTCCCGTACACGTTTGTGTTTTTATTTAATTTGTGACCTCACAATATCATTACTAAATGATCTTTACAAGCATAATTGTATAAAATACAACAAAAAACTATATATTCTATCTGTTATTAATTTGGAATGACTAGTATAAATTCCGTGCCATTTGACGGCTTGCTTTTGATGCGAATAGTATAACCACAGCGATCCGCCAGAGTCTTGGCAATTGCCAGCCCCAAACCATAGCCCGACGCGTCGGTTCGAGTCCGCGCCGCGTCTGCACGATAAAATCTCTCGAAAATGTGTTTTTGATCATTTGACGAAATGCCTGGACCATTATCTTTAACTATAAATTCCACAGAATTTTTATTCAAATCAACCTGAATCTTCACTTCGCCGACCTTTTGCGGCGCGTATTTAATAGCATTGTCCACCAAAATTGATAAAATCTGACGAACCGCATTTACTTGCAAAGTTACTTTTTGACCATCTGGAATATTATGAAAAATCTTAACTTGCTTTGCTTTTGCAACCTGAGAATACTGCCCTATAACATCTTTAATAATTTCAGAAATATCAATTGACTCTGGATCATTCAAAGCATTTTCCGACTTCGCCAAATCCAGCAGCGAATTGCTAAGATTAGCCAGTTTTTTAATTTCCTCAACGTTTTGGCTCAAAACCTGACGAGCTTTTTCGTCAGTCAGCACACGCTTGCACATCGCTATTTCATTACTCAAAAGCAACGCTGCCAACGGAGTTCTTAGCTCGTGGCTAGCATTAGATACAAATTGGGCTTGCTGCTCAATTGACCGTTCAATTGGTGCCAGCGTTCTTCGTGCCAACACTAGACTCAACCAATAGCCGAACACCAACATCGCACCATTTAACGCAATTAAAGATACCACCACCATTCCGCGCGTTTCATTGTCGCGTCGCTCTAACCGATGATGAAATTGATCTTCAATATCCGCAGATTGCTTAATATGATCATCGGGCGGCAATTCCCGATTAAGTTGCGTCGAGGTAACAACATAAATAATCACACTGAACACCAACGATAGCGTCATAATCACAGCCAAATAACTCAGTGCTAGTCGCTTGACGCGTTGCTGTTTCATGATTTTTCCTCTAATTTATAGCCAAAACCCGAAACCGTATGAATTAATTTCGACTTAAATGGCTTATCAATTTTTCGGCGCAAAAACATAATAAATAACTCAACATTATTCGGCAATACGTCCGCATCAAAATCCCAAACGTGCGATATAATTTGTTCTTTCGATAAAACTTTACCTTTATTTCGCATCAAATATTCCAGAACACCATATTCCTTAGCGGTCAAGTTAATTTCCTGCGAAGCTCGCGTTACTTTTTTCGAGCTTGGATCAAGTTTCAAATCGCCCACCTGAAGAATTTCCTCTAATTTCTCATTCGGTCTACGAAGTAACGCCCTTATGCGAGCCAATAGCACATCAAAGCTAAATGGCTTAGCTAAATAATCATCAGCGCCAGTGTCTAATCCTTCAACAATATCACGCTCCGCATCACGCGCAGTCAACATTAAAATCGGCGTTTTATTACCATCATTTCTCAGGGCTCGACAAACTTCATAGCCATTCATTTCTGGCAACATTATGTCCAAAATAATAACGTCATAATCATCAGCCGCAGCGGTTCGATAACCTTCGCTGCCATCATTCGCCACATCAACCGCATACGACTCGTCTTCCAACCCTTCTTTTAATAGTCGAGCAATTGTAACATCATCTTCAATCAGTAAAACTCTCACGTATTATATTATACCTTTATATCTCAACAATTTCACATAACTACCTAAAGTTGCGAAGTCATCGTCGCCATAGGTTTGTTGTTAAATTAACTTGTTCTCATTTATACCTTTTTCATGGTAATTATTCCTCTAATTGATGCTATTTATATAGTAAATAATGGTTCTTTAATTTTGCTGTAAAATTGACTATTCTACTTTTATTTTTATTATGCTTGTTGTTATAATTGGTGTCTAACATAAATTTAAGGGGAGTGTATGTTAATAAGAAAACGCTTTTTAAATACAAAAGTTAAAATATTAACCGGCATAATGATAGCTGGATTAGTTGTCAGTGGATCACTACTTACCTTGCCAACCGTACAAGCTAAGAATACTGTTAGTGATGATTATCCACTAAATGATAGCGCCAACTGGAATCAAGAGCCTGTTTGGCGTGATGAATTTAATGGCACGTCATTAGACGCAGAATCTTGGAATGTGCGCAGTGGCGGATGGGGCGCAAACCACGTTCAAAGTTGCTATAGAAATAGAGAAGAAAACGTGAATGTTAAAGATGGCAGTCTAAATCTGGTTGGGTTATATAAGCCGGGCGAAAAGTGTAGTGGCAATGAAAAAAGCGGCAATTTCACCTCTGGATTCGTAGAAACGAAGGGCAAAAAAGCTTGGACTTACGGCTATATTGAAGCTCGCATAAAAATGCCGAATAATAAGAGTACTTGGCCAGCATTCTGGATGAGTCCTAACGAATCTGCATATGGTAGTTGGCCTCGCAGTGGTGAAATTGACATCGTAGAAACTAAAGGCTCTAACTTAGATTACGCAGCAGCAGATGCTCACTGGGGAATCTCACCAGGATACAAGAAGCATGCCCAAGGTAAAAAATTGCCAGCTGGATTTAAAGACACTACTCAGTGGCACACTTACGGCGTAAAATGGACTGAAGGAAAATTGGAATATTACATTGACGGCGTAAAGTTCCACACCGTCAACGGATTCGATCAGCCAAACGCAGCAAATACACCTTATGGTCCGTTTGACAAGCCATTCTTCCTACGACTCAACTTGGCAATCGGCGGCGATTACATTGACGGCCAAGGTAGTAAGTGGTCAAACGCCTACAATGCCCTAGCTAAATATCCAAAGTCATTCCCAGCAACTATGTCAATCGATTATGTCCGCGTATACGAAAGACGAACAGCTAAAGAAGTTAACGTACCAGACAATAACTTGCGCGCTCAACTTAATAAAAAATTGTCAACAGTACTTAGTGCTAATCGTAAAGACGATCAAAAAATTACTGATGTAGAGTTGGAAAAATTGACAGATCTTAACTTGGACGCAGCCGACAACGCATCAGAAGCAGACAAGATTCACGATCTAACGGGATTAGAGGCAGCTAAAAACCTCAAGACTTTATCTCTTAAGAACAACTCTGTCTTCGACCTAAGAGCAGTTTCTAACATCAAATCTCTAAAATCAGTAAACCTAACGATTAACCGCTAATTAGCTTAAACGTTTATAGGAAAATTGTCATCTCATTATGGGGTGGCAATTTTTTATTTCAACCTGAAACTTCATTATTCGACACCTCTATAGTTCTGTTGTTAAAATAGCTACATATTAAACTTTACTTTTATTCCGCTTATTGTTATAGTGTTGTTAAATATTAAAATATTGGGAGAGATAAAAAATGTTAATAAAAAAACGTTTTTTAAATAAAAAATTTAAGGCGGTAACTGGATTAATGGTCGCTGCGGTTATTATTGGTGGGTCATTGTTTGCACTACCCATAGATAACGCCAAAAGCGCAGGAAGTCCATATCCGCCAACAGATAGTGAATACGAAAAAGTTTGGTCAGATGAGTTTAATGGAGATTCATTGGACACGAATGTATGGTCTCCATACGTAGGAGGATGGAACGCTAGTGAGGTTCAGGGGTGCTATACAGAATCCGCGGAAAATATAAACGTCAGTGGAGGTAGCCTGAATCTGATCGGTCTATATAAACCAGGCGTAACCTGTAATAAGGGTAAAAATAAAGATTTTACTTCTGGATTCGTAGAAACAAAAGATAAACAATCTTGGACTTACGGATATTTTGAAGCTCGCATAAAAATGCCAAATAATAAAAGTACTTGGCCAGCATTCTGGATGAGCCCTAACGTAAAAAGATACGGTGACGGGTGGCCTATGAATGGCGAAATCGACATCGTAGAAACAAAGGGTTCTGATTTGGACTATGCTGCCGCGGATGCACACTGGGGAAAATCCATAACCAATAAGACACACAAGAACAGCCACAAATCGGACCTACCGGCAGGCTTTTCAAATACTACCGACTGGCATACGTATGGAGTAAAATGGACCGAAGGAAAGCTAGAATACTTCATTGATGGAAAAAGCTATCATACAGTTGAAGGATTTGGTCAACCAAATGCCGCAAACACACCGCACGGACCATTCGACGTACCATTCTTCCTGCGTCTTAACATGGCAATTGGCGGTACTTATATCGACGGCCCTGGTGGTAAATGGTCGAATGCCTACAATGTCGTAGCAGAAGAACCAGGCACATTCCCTGCAACTATGTCAGTCGACTACGTTCGTATATACCAAAAGCGAGAACCTAAAGAGATTGAAGTAAAAGATACAGAACTACGTAAGCTACTTAACGAAAAACTAGGAGAAAAACTTGGCACAACTCGTACAGACAATCAAAAAATTACTGACGTAGAGCTAGAAAAATTGACAGATCTTAACCTGGACAACTCAAACATTACCAGCCTAACTGGAATAGAAGCCGCCAAAAACCTTAAGAATTTGTCATTAAACCACAACTCAATCTCGAACCTAAGCCCACTAGCTGGACTAACTTCTCTAAAGACTCTGTCACTTAAAGAAAACAAGATTACAGATATTAGTCCGCTGACTGGACTAACTTCTCTAACCTCACTAAATCTTGAAGATCAGCAGCCTAGTATTAAACCTAATGACAAATCATTTACTTCACCACTAAAGGATTTGACGGGAGGTGTAATTTCCATAACCAACTCAGCAGAAGTCGTTAACGACACAACAACTCCTGGAAATATTCAGCTGCTGTCACTGCCAGCCAGCGGAGCATCTCCTATCCTGAATGCTCTTTGGACCAGAAGCGTAACAGTCGGAACAGTTTCGGCTACATTTAGCGGCACTCTGGCTATCGACACATCAGCAATCCCTAGGGCAGCACAGCCTCAGCCACAGCCACAACCACAGCCTCAGCCGCAGCCTGGAAATCCGTCAGCTGCCGCTCATAATCCAGCTAATAAGCCTCAAAATGCTGTAAGCGGCCTACTTGCAAACACAGGATTTAATGTCTTCTTAGGTGTTATCGCCACTCTAGCATTAGTTGCTGCAGGACTATTCATTCTACGCTAACCTGCAACTACATAAAATTACCACCCCGTGATGAGGTGGTAATTTTTTCTTGAGGAGTTGGTTTTTATTGTCGAGAGGATTGAGAAGTTGGTTGCGGTGCTACGCCAGACTGTGAAGCGTCTGATGGCGGCGTGTTAGTTGTGTTATTTTGAGCTGACGGAGTTTGCTCAGCTGAAGATGAATCTGATTGACCGGGTTGTCCAGGTTGAGCTTGAGACGTACTGCCATTTCTGCCAGATTGTTGCCTAGATCCGCCAGGACTGCCTTGAGATTGACTCATTCCTGGAGGACCGCCAGCTTGCCCGCTCATTTGGCTTCCGCTGGATCCGCCAACTTGCATACCCGCAACAAATCCCAGTCCGCACAAAATCACGCCACCAATTGCTATTCCTATTGCCGCGCCGACGCTAATTGAGCGTTTTTCGTTCGAGGTGCTTTCCGAATTGTTAAAGATATTTTCTGGTGTTGTTTGAGATTCTTGGTCTAATCTTTTCATAATATTTCTCCTTTGGTTAAATTTATTTCCTATGCAGATAGTTCGTATAATGTTACATCACTACCTCCATAATTAACGACTTTACCGTTTTTCTTAATCCAATTTGTGATTTCGCTATTTCCGCCGTTTGGACCGCCACCATGACCGTGCGAGCTGGCGGCATAATATTTCAATTTACCGTCCGCCACCAATTGCTTAAATTGTTCAAGCGTGAGTGGTGTGTCGCTACCGTTAAATCCGCCAATTGCCATGACTGGTTGACCGCTAGTTAACTGAATTGCCGCAGATTCATTCGCGCTATCCACCGCCACCAACCAAGTCGCACCATTTTGGTTTTGTAAAAGATACTGAACCAACGCACTATCTGCCTGAGATTTTTCATTATTGCTTCCTTGCATCGCCGTCGAACTTGGACCTGCCGTCGGAATGCTGCCCGTATGCGTAACGTTGATAGTCGACAGCGTGTAGGCAACCGGGGCGGTCATACACGCAGCCACAGAGGTGATAATTGCCAAGTTCTGAAGCCAACGTTTCGGCGTATATAGATTGACCAATAGCCCAATCATACCGATAGCCCCCAAAGCACCAACCGTCCACATTAGCCAAGTCATCGTACCAGCGTAGCTAAGGGTAATTATCGCAATTGCCGCCGTCACGCCAACCAACATCGGCAAAATCCAAGCATACGACTTTCGTCTGACGTACGCACCCCACAGAAACGGCACGCCAATCCCAACCAGAGCCGCGACAGCCGGTGCCATAACCACCACGTAGTACGGATGAATCACGCCGCTAGTCATGCTGAATATTACAATGTGAATGATCAGCCAAAGCATCCAGAATATCACCGCCGCTCGTCCGCGATTAGTCCGCGGAGTCTTGCGTAAAATCCATAAGAGTAGTCCGCCGCTCGCTAATGCTAAGACTAGCAGCCATGCGATGTTCGGTCCGAAATCATTATTAAATATCCTAAATATTCCAGTCTGTCCACCGAATCCAGTGCCGCCAGGACCATGACCGCCACTAGGAGCGCCGCCACCCATTCCGCCAGGACTTGCCATTGCCATTCCACCACTCGGAGGAGTTCCGCCACCTCCGCCACCGCGGTTTCCCAATAGTCGACCAAATCCGTTATAGCCAAAAATCAAACTCCAAATACTATTGTCGTTCGTACTACCAACCCACGGTCGATTGCCAGACGGCGTCAGCCAAACAAGCACACTCCACCATAAAGTCGACACCGTCGTAATTACGCCCGCAAACATTAAATGTAGAAATCGCGTAACAATTGGCGGCTTGGCGAATGCCAGATAGACAATCACCATCGCGGGCAAAACCATCAAGCCCTGAAGCATTTTCGTATTAAACGCTAGTCCCGTAAACAATCCCGCCAGACCAAGCCATAAAAGCGGACGCCTACCTTCCAATGACCTGAGAAATGCGTAACCGCTGGCGGTGAGCATGAATGTCAAAATAGCATCTGGATTATTAAATCCGAACATCAACGCCGCAACAGGAGTTAGCATTAATGTGACTGCGGAAATTATCGCGCTAGTAAATCCGAATTGTCGTTTCACCGCCGAATATAATAGCCAAACCGAACCTACGCCCGCCAATACGCTTGGTAGCAACATTGAAAAGCTGGAAAAACCAAACAGTCGAGCGCTAAGTCCCATTATCATCGTCGCCAGCGGAGGCTTGTCGATTGAAACATAATTCGCAGCGTCCAAACTGCCAAACAGCCACGCCGTCCAATTTTGGCTTGCTGTCTGCACCGCCGCCGCGTAATAACTGTTCGCCATGCCATTATGCATCGCGCCAAACAAATACAACGCGCCCGTCGCAATCAACAGAATCGGAAGAGTCATTTTCTCAAGCCACGAGCGATTGTCCAATTCCTTATTAACTCGATGAAGTCCTTTTAGATCATCAACCGCAGTTTTTACAATCTTCACACGACTATCAGTATCCTCAATCCAAGTAACGGGTTGCTCGTGAATCGGTACGCCCGCGCGCTCCGTTTTAATCAAAAGCTCAGTGTCGAAGAACCATTCATTGTCCTTGATTTTTGGCAAAAATCTCTTCGCCACGTCACGACGAATTGCCTTAAACCCGCACTGCGCATCGCTAAATTTGGTGCGCGACGTCA